>NZ_CP006371.1 GCF_001442755.1 Aureimonas sp. AU20
AAACGCTCTAGCATGAGCGAGCTGCATCGGAAATGTCGAATTAGTTCTCAGTTCCATCTGACAAGGAACTGAATTGGAATTAAGTCAGAACCGACCTGGAACCGATTCGGAACTCACTTCCTTCTGGACAGCATGCTAGTTCTCAGCTAGTTCCTTTTGGCTTCTGTGTCGGTTCGTGGTCGCTTTCTGGTAACCACATTTCGGCATCATGGCTGTTGCGAACCGTAAGGGAACTGAGAAGATGCCGGTGATTGTCCTGTGCTCAACAAAGGGTGGCGTTGGGAAATCCACAACTGCTCTCCTGCTTGCGCAGGTGTATGCTGAGGCCGGATCGAACGTGACATTGATCGACGCCGATCCCAACCAACCACTTGCCACCTGGGCTTCACGCTTTGCGAAGAGCGTTCCGAAGCGTCTCGAGATAATCGGTGACGTCACCGAGGAAACGGTCGTTGAAGTGATTGACGATGCGGCTGAGCGCAAACCGTTTGTGATTGTCGATCTTGAGGGATCGGCAAACGTGACCGCGAGCTATGCAATCTCACGCGCCGACCTAGTCCTGATCCCAATGCGCGGGAAACAACTCGACGTAGATCAGGCGGCAAGGGTGGTTTCACTGATCGAGCGGGAAAGTAAAGTTTTCAGGCGCCAGATCCCTTACCGGGTTATGTTCTCGATGATCGGTATGATCCAGAGCCGAGAGCAGAAGCACATCCGCACAACGCTCGATGAGAAGGGCATTCCGGTGTTGGATAGCGCTTTGTTCGAACGTGCAGCCTTCAGCGCTATCTTCCAGATTGGCGGCACGATATTCGACCTAACTGTCGAGGATGTCTCTAATCCAAAAGCGGCTCAAGAGAACGCAACCGCTGTTGCCCAGTCCGTGATTGCAGCTCTCAACGAGGAGAACGCACGATGAGCCGTGAACGCATCCCCCTAGATCTGCCAGACGTCACAAGCTTCCGACCGCGGACTGAACGTCCCGCCCTACCGTCACCAGAGGTGGTTAAGGCTGCGGAGAAGGCAGGTTTCCGAACTCGACATGCTCCCATGCCGAACGCGAAGGCCGAACCCACGAAAGAAGCCTTCGATGCTCGCGCGCTTCGCCGTTCGAACCGCACTGCCAAACTCAATATCGCGACGTCGCCAGAGGTGCGGGAGCGCTTCTGGAGACTGGCTCAGCAACATGACCTTTTATCCGGAGAAGAAATGCTCGTCGCATTGATGGATGCTTTTGAGCAGGCCTCGTAAGGAATCTCTTCGATGTCAAAGATTGATAGCGTCAGTCTGTCCGACAAGCTCGGAGCCATTCGCGACGAAGATTTACTCGCTGAATTAAGAGAGTTCGAGGGTCGCAGCACCTACGCTATCATGGTCAAAGAGCTGACGCGCCGACAGGGCAAACGCGATCGGGAGGCGAAGGCTGCACAAGCTATCGAGAAGCTCCCGGTTGGCGTCCGTCGGCGCGCTCGCGCTCGTATCCAAGTCGAAAGCGAGAAGCCATCAGCCGATTATCTCCGGTTTCTCCCAACCCCTCTAGCCATCTGCAGCCTACCTTATCGAGCGCTCCCCGCAGATGTGACACGCTACGAGCGCCGACAGGGCAAAATGTCCTTGGTGGTTTCGTCCGGCACACTCATGGCTCCGAACGGAGAGTGGACTCCTCAGCCGGTTCCCTGGGGACCGAAGGCGCGTCTGATAATGGCTCACCTCTCAACGGAAGCTCTACGGAACCAGAGCTCCACCGTAGAGACTGGCGCATCGTTCTCGGAGTTTATGCGCGAGATCGGCTTCGAGCCGACCGGAGGCAGGGAAGGGAACATCCGCCACTTCAAGGACCAGCTTAGGGCCTTGGCCGCATGCCGTATGACGTTCGGTGCGTGGGATGGCCACCGCTCCGCGACGATGGAGATGAAGCCGCTTGAGAAGGTCGAGCTTTGGTACGAGGGCCATCCGGATCAACGCAGCCTTAGTCCCAACACTATCCAGTTCTCCGAGAGTTTCTATAACCAGCTGAAGAAACATGCTCTGCCTATCGACGTTCGGGCTTTGAAGGCCTTCTCGAACTCTGCGCGCAAGCTCGACCTACTTTTCTGGATCACCTATAGGGCCACCCGCCTAGACGAACCCCTGATCCTAGACTGGAAACCTCTGAAGGAACAGTTCGGAGAGGGGATCTCGCGCGACCGGAAATTCCGCGAGCAGCTCACCGAGGATCTTGCTGCTATCAAAGAGGTTTTTCCAAAACTCCAGATAAAGGTCACCACACAAGGGTTGGAGATGAACCCTACGGACCCCTCCCTTTTAGCTCTTCCAAAAAAACGTTAAATTTCAGCACTTTAAGTTCGCATGTTCGGGGGCACCCCCTAAAGAACTCACGCATGTCCGGGGGCGCATAGCCCCACGCATGTTCGGGGGCGGCCTAATATAAGACAGGTCAAACAAAATCAGTGACTTATATAAACATTACGCATGTTCGGGGGCGCTTCCACGCATGTTCGGGGGCGGTTGGTCTGAGTGACACGCATGTTCGGGGGCGCTCGTACGCATGTTCGGGGGCGCTTCCACGCATGTTCGGGGGCGCCCCTATATAAGGAACAGAAATATTCAGAAACGTCTCCAGAAAACCACCTTCAGAATCCTGTCAGAATCCCAGAAATACAGCTTCGATGAAAAAACCTGTGAAAAGCGAATAACGGGCCAAGGAATGCATTCCATAAATTTTTGCGAGCCGGAGGTGCCTTCCCCTACGAACGAGCGCCTACAGCCATTTTCAAGAGAATTAGACGTATCCCACGGTAGACCGCCTCACATTCTTCTCGAATCCGGAAAATAAGCCGTTCAGAGAACGAATGGTTGCGAAGCGGGTGCTCCGGATCATGCAGCATCCGACCGATTTACCACCGCCGGCAGTTCCGTGATCCACTGGATAAGCGATCAATTTTGTATCGATCAGGTCGTTAGTCCTCCTCGCCCCAGATTTCGTCCATGAACCGCTTCTCTTCCTCCCAGGTGGTTGGGGCGTAAGGTCCCGCTGCCTGGGCCATGGCGAGGACCGGAGCCAGGCGGTCGCGGATGCGGATGGGGTCGCAGATCTCGCGCGCTGGCATCGTCAGGGCGGGGTCGAAGCTTGAGTTGCTGAACCGCGTCCCGGCGGGGTTGCACCGAATAAGCGTGCCGCTCGCAAGGGCCATCTGGACGCTGTGGTGCAGGTGCCCGTGCACCCAAAGATCGATCCGACCGGTGTCGAGGAGAGGAGACAGATCGGAGGCGCCGTTGCCGGCCAGGAAGGTGCCGTGGTCCTGCGGCGGCACGCAGTCGGGATGGGGGGCGTGATGCGTGACGACGACGAGCGGCTCGGGTCCGGTGTGGGCGTCGATCAGCTCGACGAGGCGTGCCCGCTCGATCCGGTGCTGCGCAACGGTGGCGCCGATCGTCAGCAGGGCCGTGCCGGGTCCGTGTTCGACTTCCTGTTCGACCCGGATCGCTTCGCCGGTCTCTCCGTCCGGCTTCACCGTGTCGCCGGCGAGCGCGTAGTCGCTCCACAGCGTCGTGCCGACGAAGCGGCATCCCGCCAGCGTCACCGCATCGCCCTGCAGGAGGGTGACCCCGTAAGCTTCGGCAGCTTTGCGGGCAGCGGGCAACCGCTCGCCCAGCACGCTGTTCCAGTGCTCGTGGTTGCCCAGCACGCAGACCACGGGCTTGTTCCCGGCCAGGCGCCGCAGGACGCGGAAGCCGTGCGCGGGATCGGCGCGCCAGACGTCGCCGGCGCAAACCAGGACGTCGAAGTCGGGGGGCGTGGGGGCGAAGGCATCGGGGTGGGGAAGGGTCTCCAGATGGAGATCGGACAAGATCCAAAGCCGGGCGATCGTGTTGGTCATCCGCGTTATCCGATGGCGTGGGGGGCGGCGGCTCTCACCAGCGCCCTTGTTCCGCTTCGAGGCGCCTCGGATCGCGTCCGACGTCGGTCGCTGGACCGGCCTCGACGGGCGGGTACCGACGCAAGCGGTTTGTCACCGGCGCGACGCTCAAAGAGCGGCATCAGGGCATCGTGGTGTCGGCCACGCAATGGCCACCCGAGAGCGATGCGGCCGTCGTCGACGCGGGAGGGGAGGGCGGATCCGCCGAACGGCCGGATGCTCGGCGCGCGGTCGCACACAGAGGCGGACAGGGGGAAGGCGGAGCGCTGTTCATCCTCGGCCTGCAGCATGAGCCCTCGTCCTTCCATCCAGGCCAGGCAAAGCGTAGCGGCTGACGGTTCTTGGCGCCATCCGGATCGGCGCGCGATGCGATGCATCAGCGGCATCGTGGACGCCAAGGTTCGGGCCCAATCGGAGCGATGCGGTTGAGAGAACGAGACAGGGAGGGAGAGGGGGAACTTCGTTCAGGAGAGAGAGGAAGACCCCATGCCCTGTTTGGCCTTTTTGGAACCGCATGAACTGGCGATCGAAGACCTGTCGGTGGACGGCAGCCTGTTGTTTGACGAGGAGGATCTGCGCTCGCTTGATGATGCGCGTCTGTGTGCCTACGCAATGGGGTACGCAGGCACGGCGGGCACGTTCCACGACGCTCCGGATCCCTACGCTCCGACGTATTGGGTGTACGCGATCTGCCGACCGGATGGGACGCCGTTCTATGTCGGGATGACGACGTGTCTGGAGCGTCGCTGGCAGGAGCATCGCGCCAGCATCGACGAGTTGCCAAAGTTGCGTGAGGATCTGGCCGGTGAGCCCAATCCTCACGCCGACACGATGCTGAGGTATCGTCGGATCCAGCAGATCGCGACCCATCTCGCAGACGGCACGGGGCCGATCTTCCGGCAGCTGGGCGAGGCGGGGTCGTGCAAGGAAGTGCTGGCGCTGGAAACGACCTGGGTGCACCGGATGACGGCACAGGGGCACAAGCTTCTGAACCCCGGCGCACACCGCGCCATTCCCAAGCACTACCGCAGCCATCGCCGCTACGAGCGGAAGTACCATTGCGACGCCGCTCAGGCCGGGACGCGGTGAGCAATCCCATCCGACCGGTTCGGGATGGGCATCGGGGCAGGGAATGGGCCAGGGAACGGGACGGTGGAAAGCGCTTTCGCCGTCTCAGTCGCTGGCGCGGGCAAGCGTCTCGAGAGCGGCGGCGAACTCGGCGGCGAGGAGGGGCTCGCAGCGTTCCGCCTCCTCACGCCGTTGACGGGCTCGCATCCTCTCCTCGACCCACCGCTCGGTCGCCTCGTGCAACCCGGCAGACGCGCCAGCCTGAACCGGGTTCTCGGGGTGACCACCGCCCGCTTGGTGAAGGGCGACCTGCACCAGCATGGCCAGGCGTCCCACCGCCTCCGGTTCGTCGGCCCGGTCAACAGGCTGGAGCATGCGCTCGACGATGTGAAGCAGGGGGAGCGACCCATGCTTTATCCAACCCTCCAGAACAAAGCGCAGGTGCAGGGACACGGATGCCAGTTCGTCGAACCCGACGCGGCCATCGGCATCGGTCTGCAGGCTGAGAACGCTCGCCATGCGCTCGGCGCCCATCCCGAAAGCGGCTTGCAGGATGGCGGGATCGAACACGTCGATCGCACCCTGGTCAGAGGCATGCAGTCCGATGCGTCGCTCGCGAAGAGCTTGATCGATCCAGCGATCGCAACGAGGGCCGACGGGGCCACGCTCGGGCATCAGCCAGACGAAGCACTTGGTGTCGTAACGCGAGTCAAACCCGCACGTGATCTCATGCTCGTCCGCGAAGGCGAACGCCCCGCCTTCTCCCGTTTCCTGGCAGACACCGGGCTCGCCACGAGCAAATCGCCGATAGGCGTCGATGGCAGCGTCCTGCATGCGGTGGCTCCTTCCTTTTCCGTCCGGTTCCCGCTGCGCCTCTTCGGGCTCGCTCGGACGAGCAGCGAAGAGGGCCCTGACATTGCGACGCATCAGCACGAGCGGCGTGTCGAAGAGGCTCGCTCGCCAGGTGCTTCTTTCCTGTTTTCTTGGCCGATCTGATGGAGGTTTGGAAGCCGCTCAAAGGGTGTTTCGCCGCGATCCCGGCGACGCATGCCGTGCCTCGCAGGACCCTGCTGTTTCCTCTCTTCTGCCTTTTCCTAGCGGTCTCTCCGGAGCGGAGCGACCGCTTTCAAACGGAGACCGCTTCGCGGTCGCGCTGGTATCTAGTAGCGAAGCTAATAGCGCACTTAGCTGTTGCTTTTCGCAACAGACCCTTGCTAGGCTTCAAAACATGCCGCTGACGCGGCCTTTTCGCGTTTTGGGTACGGTTTGGCGATCTACAGTTTCCGCCAGTCTGCGATTTCGGGGGGGTACGGCCAATCGGCCGTGGCCGCTGCTGCCTATCGTCACTCCGTTCGTATGGAACGTGAGCGCGGCAATCAGATCGAAGATTATTCCCATAAGAAGGGGACCATTCACTCCGAGATCGTCCTCCCGCCCAATGCGCCAGGCTGGCTGCTATCGGCACTGCACGTTCGGACCTACGATCCAGACTCCGCTGCCAACCGGGTCGAAGGCCCAGCCGCCGCTGTGGCCTCCGAGGCTCTTTGGAATGCGGTCGAGACCGGGGAGAAGCGGCGGGACGCCCACTACGCCACGGAACTGGTTCTGGCGCTTCCGGTCGAGCTGACGCGCGAGCAAAACATCGAACTCGTTCGCGCCTTCATCGAGCAGAACTATTCCGCCAAGGGGCGGGTTGCGGATTGGGCCTATCACCTTCCGGAAGGGCGCGAACACAATCCCCATGTTCACATCCTTTCGACCGTCCGACCTCTAACAGAACAGGGGTTTGGACCGAAGGCGACGATTGCCTACAACGAAGATGGAGAGCCGCGCAAAACCGCCCGGGGCGATGTGGTCTACGAGAAATGGTCGGGGACCAAACCCGAGCTTTATGCGATGCGCGCGTCCTGGGCCGAGGAGGTGAACCACGCTCTCTCGATCGCAGGTTACGACATCACCGTCGATCATCGCTCCTTCATGGAACGCGGCATCCACGAAATCGAGCCGACGCTCCACCGCGGCAAGACCCATCACATGCGGGAGATCACCCCCGAGCATGAGGTTCCCAAGTTCGATCAGGAAGACCGCGCCGCGAACTTCCAGGCGTTCTGCCAGAACCCCTCCCTCGTGCTCGAACACATCACCCGCGAGCAGTCGACTTTCGACACCCGCGACATCGCCAAGGTGCTTCACCGCTACGCCGGTCGAGGAAACGACATCCAGGGCCTGATGCAGCAGGTCGGAATGCTCCCCGAACTGGTGACGGTGCAGGCTCAAATCCACGATCCCGAAAGCGATCGTATCGTCCAGCGCGAGCGCTTCACCACCACCGCCGTTCTGGAACGCGAAGCCCTTTTGCAGGAGCGCATCCACTCCCGCCATCATGACCACAGCTTCGCTGTCGCGCCCGAGGTTCGCGAGGCCGCGTACCTTCGATCCGAGGAAGCCCAGGGTTTCTCCTACTCGCCCGAGCAACGGGCCGCCATCGAGCGCCTGACCCGGGACGAAGGCGTCGGCGTCATGGTTGGCATCGCGGGCGCCGGCAAGTCCACTGTCATGCGCGCGGTCAACGAGATCTACCACTCCGAGGAAACCCGTGTTTGGGGCGCGGCGCTGGCGGGAAAAGCCGCTGACAATCTCCAGCAGTCTTCCGGCATCGCGAGCCGAACCCTGGCCTCCTGGGAAAGCTCATGGTCGCGTGGCTTCGATCACCTGAACAAGGGCGACGTGTTCGTCATCGACGAGGCCGGAATGGTCGCGTCCGCGCAGATGCTGCGGGTGATGGAACGCCTGGACGAGTTCGGCGCCAAGGTTCTCCTCGTCGGTGACGCTCGCCAGCTCCAACCGATCGAAGCCGGTGCCGCCTTCCGGTCCATCGCGCATGAGGTCGGCTACGTCGAACTGACCGAGGTTCGCCGTCAGGAACGCGACGATCATGCCCAGGCCAGCGTCCTGTTCGGCGCGGGGCAAACTCGCTCCGCGCTGAGCATCTACCATGGCAACGACGCGTTCCAGTTCCACGAGACCGCCAGCAGCGCCTATCAGTCCGCCATCGAAGGCTGGAAACATGATTGGACTGCCGGCGCCGATGTCGTGATGTTGGCTCACACGAACCGGGACGTGTTGGCTCTGAATGCCTTGGCTCGCGAAGCCATCAGGCTCGATGGTGGTCTCTCTGACGGCGAGCGCTTCGTGACCGCGCGGGGCGTGCGCGAGTTCGCGGTTGGCGATCGCGTGCTCTTCCTCGAAAACGACCGACATCTCGGCGTTCGCAACGGCACGATCGGCGTCGTGGAAGAAATCGTGGAAGGCCGCCTCGGCGTGTCGGTGCCGGATCGTCTGGAGCCCGTCACCGTGTCGCGGGAGGGCTACAACAACATCGACCACGGCTACGCCACGACGATCCACAAGTCGCAGGGCGCCACACACGACCGCGTGCATGTCGTCGCCAGCGGAATGATGGACGCCCAGCTCTCCTATGTCGCCCTATCGCGTCATCGTGAGGAGGTCACGATGCACGTTCCGCTGGATGCCTTCACGCATCCCTCGCGGTCAGAACTGGCGACCCCCGATTACGCCCTCAACCGTCTGGCCATGGACCGGCTGAAGGACACCTCGCTCGATTACGCCCCTACGCTCGACTACACGCAAGCCAGACAGGCTCTGGATGAGCGTCGGGCCTACGAGCAAAGCCTGGCCGGTCGCTTCGATGCCTTCCTCGAACAGCGGGGCTTGCCGCATCCCTCCGACGTGCTCCAATCCGTGCGCGAGTTCGCGAACCAGTTCTTTGAACAAAGGCGTGCTATTCCCGCGCACGAGCAGATCCGAGTTCCGACGGAACGGGCCATTCCAGAACGCGACCCTTCGCATCAGTTCGAACCCGGCGAGGATCTGCGTCATGCCCTGAACCGCCTGGAGCATGTTCAGTCCCATTCCGCCGCCATGAACCACGAGGGCCTGGCACGGCGCTCGGCTTTCTTCACCGCTGAAAACGAGCTGACGCGATCGGTCACGGCCGAGCCGCTTCGCGCCTATGCGGAGACGGTCGCCGCGATCGTTCCGCCCTCTCTCGTCGTGTCGATCGGTCCCCACCTTCCCGACGCGCAAGACGAGCCTCGGTTGGCGCACCTGTCGCCGCCGGTTCTGGACGCTCTCCAGGCGAATTGGCGTGACGTCCACGCGGTCTCGCGAGGGACCTGGGAGCTTGGCCTTCTGGAGACCGTGCGTGCCATCGATACGAGCTACCGTCAGGAGCGAGAAGATCGCTCGGTGCTGCGAGACTACGAGCGGATGGTTGCGGACCAGCTCAAACGGCACGAACGCGTTCCTGAGCCCGTTTTGGAGCCTTCCGTGCCGGTCGCGCCCCGACGCGACTTCCTTCCCGCCGTGACGTCATGGTTGCTCAGCGTCGATCAAGCCGTCGCGCAGGCCGTGGCGCGTGATTCAGACGTTCTTTACTTCGAGACGCTTGTACGCAAAACGGCTCTCCATGTTTGGCGCGACGTTGAAAGCGCATGGGCTCAGGCCAAAGCGGAAATTGTTGCCTCTCCGAACAACGTGATGGTGACCATCAATCGGATCGAACGGGAGCCGCAGAGCTTTGGTGAGCTGCTGGGAGGTCGGACCTGGCTGCTTCGCCCCGATGCCGAGCGTCAAGCGGCGATCGAGCATGTGCCTCGCCTTGGGTCCATCGTTTACGAATACGCTGGGTCGCTTGCCAGAATGGAACCGATAGTGCGCGAGCGGGAAATCGCGTGGCGCCACGCCATGCGGCAGCCGCTTCCGGCCCTGTCGCGCGAAGCTCGCTCCCTTCTGGACGACCTCAATCAAGCCCATTCGATGCGGACCTCCGGCAAGCGGGAGCAGTCCCAGGAATTGTCTTTGAAGGCGCTTGAGAACAAGCCGGCGTGGGAGGAGCTACAAAGCTGGAGCCGCGACCTCTCCAGCCGCCTTACCATGCCCGACGCCATCCATCGGATACCCGGCCTGTCGCGCGAGGATCAAGCCACGGTCCAGCACACCATCGAGGCTGTGAGCGTCGCCGAACGTCAGGCCGATGCCGCGCAGAAGCATGAGCGTTCGCGCGTGTGGCAGATCGAACAGGAGCGCATCTATGGACATGAACGCGGGCACCAGTGGGAGTGGTAGGCCGCAACGATCGCACCCTTTGCCCTCGCGACCTGAAGCTTCGATGGATCTTTATGGCGTAGGATGCTCTCCACCGGAGATGCACCACAGGCTTAAACCGTAACGTTTTGGCGCGGCTGGTTCCAGCGACGGCTGGCGACCTCCGACCATCAAGGGCAACGCCTGGCATCGGTGCCGGCCTCGATCCGAAGCCCAATCCGGGCTTCGAGGTGCTCGAAGTTCAGGGGTGCGCCATACTCGACGAAATCCATGGCCGGTGATGCCGAAGCCAGCTCCAGCATGCTGCGCCGGAGGTCGTCGGGACTGGGAGCGAACCTCCGCTGCGAGAGTTCCCGGACCTCTTCCATGATCCGGTCGGTGTCGTACTCCAAAGCCTCGAGAACGGCATCGAACCGCTCGGCGCCGACGACGCCCGCCAGGTTGGACGGTCGGACAAGGCCGGCACCGAGGCACGCATGGATGTCGTAGATGTCCCGACCTTTCACGGCGGCGGGACTGGTTGCCCGGTAGACCAGTTTCTTGGTCACGACCTCTTCCGGATGCTCCAGGCAGAGATCGACTCCTTGGACGCGCACAGGAATGCCCGGATGCGGGGTCAGTGGCGCGGCGGCGAGCAGGTCGATCTCGCCGATGTCGTCCCACACGAGCTTCACGAAGTTGCCGGGATACTGGACGTCGCTGGTCAGGCTGCGCGGCAGCCCGCTCGCCATCAACCTGTGCAGATGCCCGGCGCGGGGTGCCGGATCACCGACAAAGAGGTCGAGGTCGAAGGACAGGCGATGGTCGACGAAGAACGTCAGCGATGTTCCGCCGCCGACGCGGAGCGTCGCGTTCTCCTTCACCCGGTAATGGTCGAGAATGGCCTCGGCGTCAGGAAGAAGTGCCGGCCATCTTTCTGACATTTCGGTTTCCATGTCGGCTGGCCCTATCCCGGATCGCGGCGACGTTGTCGCCGCTTCGCGCGCCCACACTGTCCGCGACCCCGGCAAGGGACCGATAGCCCATAGCCGACCGCCTGATCGCCGAGAAAAGAAGGGAGGGATCGGCTCCCTCGAGGAGCTTGCGAACGATGAAACGGTCGTGATCGCTACCGATTTCGCCAACGATCACAGCATAGACCGTTGCCAGCGTCGAAGAGCGACGTCCATAGGGCGTCCAAGCGTTCACGATCAGCGAGCGCCAAGCTTGGGGAACGTCGGCTTCCTCGATACTGCTCATTTTGGAGATCGCGACCATCAAATCCCCATATCACGACACGGCAACTGGTCAAAAGGCTCCCGCTTCCCCTCTCGCTTGAGACCCATTGTCTCGTAACATCGATCAGTGAGTTCCATCTGGTGGCAACTGCTACATAATAGCGAATGGAATGCTGCCCGACGCGGTCGCCATGCCAAACGAGCATGCCTAGCCAAGGCGATTTCTAGGCTCGTCAGATCCCGGCCAAGATGGCGTAGGATGCTCTCCACCGGAGATGGAGAGCCGGCTCAAGCCGCCACGTTTTGGCGCGGCTGGATCTTCAGCAGCGCTTCGCGCTTTGCCTCGCCTTCCGTTCTAAGCTCGAACGTCGCTTGTAGGCTCGTCCAGAACTCGGCAGACGTTCCGAAATAGCGAGCAAGCCTGAGGGCGGTGTCGGTCGTGACAGGGGTTTCCTCACGCGCCAGACGTTCGATCCGCGTGCGTGGAACGTCGATCGCCTTGGCGAGAGCATAAGGCGTCAGATCGAGCGGGATCAGGAACTCCTCCCGCAGAATTTCGCCGGGATGGATCGGCGGCAGCATGTTCGCGAGCATAGCAATCCTCAATAATAATCCACGATTTCCACGTCTTCAGGTCCGGCATCCGTCCAGTGGAAGCAGATGCGCCACTGATCGTTGATCCGTATGGAATGCTGGCCCTCGCGGTCTCCATGGAGCGCTTCCAGCCGGTTGCCCGGCGGGGCGCGCAGATCCTCGAGAGCAGCGGCAGCGTTCAGCATGGCAAGCTTGCGCTGGGAAGCCCTGAGGAGATCGCCTGGGAAACCCTTCGGTGACTCTCCCGAAGCGACCGCCTCCGTATGCTTGCCTCGATAGGCTCGGATCACGCCACGCCCTCAGCATGGTATCACCATATGATACGTTCATCGTTGAAGGCAAGTCGGAGGATGATGGAAAAGCTGTTGGATTGTCTCAACAGGGTGGTCGCCTCAGTGGAGGTGTCACAAAGCGCGTTGAAGATCGGATGGAGACGTTTGAGGTGTCACATCCAGGCGCCGCTCCGGGGTGCACCCTTGAGTTCATCAGCTTCAGCAGGTTGGTGCGCTTGCGCCAACACCTCGATGTTAGGGGGTCTCAGGCTCAGCTTCGAGAACCGCCGCAGTCTGGTAGCCGGTTTCCAGCAATGTCGCATCGATCAACGCGCACACCATCTTGTAGTTGAGGGAGACGGCAAGGTCACGAGCTTGCAGGAGATGGTCGATCAGCGCCATCTCCTGTTCCTTCCGTTCGCTCTCCAACGGGTGTGATAACGGTGGGTCGATATCCACCAGGTACCCGGAAATATGGGTCAGATCGCCATTCGCCGTTCGAAAGCAGCGTCCAATGGAGCGAACCCAACGCGTTCCATGCAAGCGGCTCATAAGCCGATACTCAGCCGTGAGCGAATTGCCCTCCGCTATTACCGTAGCGACGATCCGGGCGAGCTGTTCTCGATCGTCGGGATGAATGGCAGCAATGAAGCGCTCTGGTTTGACACCGTGGCGTCCAGTCTCAGGCGGGACGTTGATATATTCGCAGACCTGATCACAGGCGGTGACGAGATTGGTGCTGACCTGCCAGTTCCATATGCCGACCAGATTGCGAACGATCTGATTGTCCTCTGAGTCATTCATCGTTTCGACAACCCACGAGTATATCGCGCATCATGGACTTTCTTTAGACCTCATAGAGTCCTAGGAACCTCTTGGCGCAATGTCCACCGCATGGTGAGGCATCGAAATAATCTCTGGTTGCAAGACACAACCTAGACCCACGGATCGCTGTGGGCGTGGAAGGAAACGACAATGACCAGCGACCCCTTTGATCGGCATTTGGGCAAGCGCATTGAGGCACTTCGACGGGCTCAGAAAAAGTCCGTTCAATCTCTCGCAAGCGAACTTGGCATCACGCATCAGCAGGTTCGCAAGTATGAGAATGGCCAGAACCGGGTCAGCGCCAGCACGCTCTATCGCCTGGCGAGGACGCTGAATGTGACGCCCAGCGTGTTTTTCCAAGGAATGGAGCACGTGGACGCCAGACGCGCCCTTGGCCCGTTCCCTCGCATGGAACCAGCCTACGAAGAGCTGCTCGAACGCGTCAAGGACATGCAGGTGCGAGAGGCGTTACGCCACCTGTTCGCTGGGGTGGCAAAGCTCGACCAGCCCTAGCAGCGGATAGATCCCCTGAACGCCTTCGCCGGGGATTTTTTCCAAGAGTATCGCTTGCGATTTGTTGGACAGCGTTTAGATCGCTGCGGCATGAAGCCGTCATCTGACATTCAGGCCATTCGAGAGCGGTTGATCGCCCGCGAGGTGGCCACCCCCAATCGTCTCGTTAAATGCGACGTGTGTCTGGAGCCGGCAGAGGTCGCGGCAGGGCTTTGGATCTCGGGAGAGTTCGACGCGACCGTCTGTGCGCTGTGCCTTGCTACTGCCTTACGGAAAACCGAAAGTCTCTGACAATTCTAAAAACGCAGGTCCGAGCCACGACCAATGAAGGTGCAAGCCTTTTCGTTGTTCGGCAGCCGCACGATCAGCGTGCTCAACTCTGGTTCTTGAACATGGTCCGCTGCATCCAAGAGAGATAGCCAGGAAGTTTGACGTTCTTCCATTTCCTTCCATCGCTTCTTTTGACGCTTCACACGCATCAAAAAGACGGCGACCTCGGTGTAAGTGAATCTGCCTTCACCACGACGCCAGAAGTGGTAGCGACCGAGGGGCTTGTCCCAAACCTTTCCGAGCAGGCCCGCCTCCTCTTTCGCCTCGATTTTGGCTGCTTCCAAGTCGCTTATTCCAACCATGAGACCACCTTTCGGGATGATCCATCGCCCAGTTTCACGGGAGGTGACGAGGCAGATCTCAACCATGCCAAACTCTCCAACGCGGACGGGAAGCGCCGCGATCTGACGAGGCAGTTTGAGCTTGCTCATTCAGGATCCAACCGGTGCTGATCCAGACGGTTTCACATGGTTCCGTTAGCTTATCAATTGGCCCAGGGATGACCCATGCGTCTCCCGTATGTCGCCCGTGCAAGCCACCGATAGCGAAAAGACGCAGGGCTCCCCTTCGGTCTTTGCGCTACTGCCGGGCGTAGGCGAAGCGTAGGTTCCGAGCATCGAAAGAACACGAACACGCCGGCCACCACCGATGAGAGGCCGGACAGACAAGGAAGCCTCCCATGAACCTCGCTCGCTCCTTCAACGCTTGGCGCCAGTATCGCAGCACGGCCAACGAACTGAACCGCTTGTCGCAGCGCGAACTCTCCGACCTCGGCATCTCGCGCTCCGAGATCCCGGCTCTCGCTCGCCAGTCGGTGCGCTAACCCATTCCCCATCCGTCCAGGCCGGTCCTCCCCCGGCCTGCGGCGACCCGGCCAAGAGGTTTCTCCCACCCCTGGCCCTAAGCTGACGCCCTTGCCGGTCCTCCCCCGGCAAGGGCGTTTTCGTTTGCGCACGCTCACTTAAAACACCTTTTGCTGCAGGTGTTTCAGGTTTGGAAGAACGCCAACGATTTGAACTCAACTGATGTCGAGGCGTTTATGTAAGGCTACTCAGGACGCAGTAGCGCACCAGGAGTTGGAACGACAAAGCCGCCCGCTTGGCTCCGGCTCCCGCAGCTTGTGCACAACGGGCAAACCGAAACGCTGCGAGGTGATCATGGGCCGTCCCCTACCAGTGGTGGTGGGCGCACGGGCAAGGACAGAGTAGGAGGCAGACTGTGGGTTCTGGGCGGTTTGCGGATCGTCTCGCTTCGAGGAAATCACCTGCGAGAAACCACAGTTCGCCAGTCCGCATGGTCTGACCATCAGCATTAAGCCGGCGCTGGGCGCCGTTCAGGATATCCTCTCCTGCTGTCTGATCAGAACCTATATCGCAACGATCCGATCACGTTGCGGCCTTCGTCGCGGTAGCAATAGCCAGCTTGGCAACTGTCGGCGCGCTTGTCGAAGAGGTTCTTGGCGTTGATTTGGGCGCTAACGCCCTCGAGCTTCGGATTGGCTTTGCCGAAGTCGTATGACAGCGACGCGTCGATAAGGACGCGCGGGTCGTTGCGGGACGTGTTGGTGTCGTCACCCCAGCTTTGGCCGAGATAGCGAACGCCCGCCCCAAAACCAAGCCCTGCGGCCTGTCCGCTCTGGACGGTGTAATCGCTCCAGAGCGAGAACTGATGAGCGGGAATGCCGGACGGGACGCGTCCCTCATTGTCGCCCGCCGTGATCTCGAGGTCGAGATAGGTGTAAGCGGCAGTCAGGCTCAAACCTGCCATGAGGCTCGTTGTCGCCTCCAACTCGACGCCCTTGGACTCCACTTCCCCGCGCTGGATCTGGAAGTTCGGGTTATTGGGATCGCTCGCCAGAACGTTGGTCTGACGAATGCGGAAGAGCGCGGCATTGACGACCAAGTTGATGTCGGTCGGCGCGTATTTTACGCCGATCTCCTCCTGCCTGCCCTGCGACGGGTTAAAGGAGGCGCCGCTGAAGCTGTTGCCGATCACGGGCGAGAACGAGGTCGAGTAGCTGACATAAGGCGAGATGCCGTTGTCGAAGAGATAGCTCAGACCTGCGCGGCCGGAGAATTTTTCGTCGTCTTGTTCGCTGGTGCTGACGCTGAGCTGGTTGAATGCCTGCTGGCTCAGCCAGTCGTACCGGCCGCCCAGCGTCAGGACGAGGCGGTTGTATTGGAGCTGATCTTGGAGGTAGACGCCTGTCTGGTTCTGCCGTGTCGTCGTCGCGACGAAGTCGAGAGCGGGGGAGGCGATCGCCTGCGCGCCGTAGTTTCGCGTCACGAGATCGAGGTCTGGCGCGCTGCCCAGCCCGATCTTATCGTCCACATCGACATGGTTGTAGTCGAGCCCGCCGAGCAGCGTATGGGCGACCGGTCCCGTGTCGAAGTGCATCTGCGCTTGATTGTCCACAGCGATCGAGTCGAGATTGTCCACGATGCGTCCCGTAGACCGGCTAGCGGTCAATCCGTCCGCCGAGAGACTGCCGATCGAGGTATACTTCACGTCCGCATCGATATGCGCGTAGCGTAGGTTTTGGCGGACGGTCAACGTGTCGTTGAACCGATGCTCGAACTCGTAGCCAACCCGGCCTTGCCGTTGGTCGAAGTCGCCGAAGGCAGGGTCGCCGGACTCGAGGTCCGTCGGGCGGCCATTCTGGTTGAAGTAGGTCGCGTTGCCGCCAGTCGTGATGTCGGCATACTCGCCGAGGATGGTCAGATGCGTGTTCCGGTCGTCGGAGCGCAACGTCAGAGCCGGGGCGATGAACGTGCGGTCGTCGGGAACACTGGAAAGATCGGTCTCCGCGCCGCGCGCTAGGCCTGTGATGCGATAGAGGACGTTATCGTTGCCCGCCAACGGGCCGGATGCGTCGAACTGCGCCTGGTAGCGGCTGTTGTTGCCGATCTGGGTTTCGATCTCACGGAACGGCGTATCGGTCGGGCGCTTGGACGTCAGGTTGACGATGCCGCCGGGCGAGCCCCCACCGTACAGAACCGAGCTTGGACCCTTGAGGACGCTGATGCCTTGCAAGCCGTAGGGCTCGGTCTTGAAGATCGAGAAGTTGCCGGTGAGCTCGCGCAGGCCATCGCGATAAACGCCGTTGTAGACCACGTCGAAGCCCCGGATGTAAAAGCTGTCGAAACGTGGATCGAAACCAAAGGCGCCGACCCGCACGCCTGGCGTATAGGTCAAGGCTTCCGAAAGGCTTTGGACGTTGCGGTCCTCCAGCTGCTGTCGGGAGACCACCGAGATGGACTGCGGCACCTTATTGAGCGGCGTATCGGTCTTGGTTCCAACAGCCGCCGCCTTGGCAACGTAGCCGTCGGTTTCCAGTCCGCTGCCTTCTCCTTCTCCTGGTGTGGTTGAACCGGCGCTGCCCTCGACAGTGACGGTGTCGAGTTCGATCGTATCCTGCGCGCGCGCCATCGTCGTGCCAAACGACGTGAGACAAGTGCATCCCAGAAGGGCGGCGGCGAGCGCGCGGGGTGCATTGCGAGCAGCGAACATGGTGAATCCTCAAGGCATGCGACTTGTGATCGGCTGGTTGCCTGCGTAGGGAAACATGACTTAAAGAGTCAATATTTTCGAATAGCGCCTTTGGGCCTTTTTGCAGGGCGTTCTGTGAAAAAATGTTATGGAACAACAACTTGATTTTGTATCTCGTTCATAGCGGACCTGGCCAATCGATGCCAAGGTGTAGGCATTGCGGCAGATTGGTCACAGCTGCGTGACCTCACTTGCCACTCAATCCGAGGGCCGGTCCTTTTCCGTCCCGCAGACGCAGTTCTTCGACCTTGGATCGTCGGAGGCTGAACCATGGAGGGTCTTCGTGCACGTCCCACCTGGGGAAGCGCCGGCTGGGGGATGGCCCCTCCTCGTCATCACCGATGGCAACGCGATGATGGCGACGGCGGTGGATGCCCTTCGCGTCCAATCGAGCTACCCTATGGGTACCAATGTCGGGCCGGGTGTTATCGCAGCGATCGGCTACCCGACGGACGACGCATATGATCCGCTGCGTCGCTCCTTCGATCTCTCGCCACCGCCAGGGCAGTCCTATCCGCCATTCTTCGAGGGTGGGCCGCAGGTGCTGACAGGAGGCTCGCAACGCTTTCTCGACTTCATCGAGGGGGAGGCGCTACCTTTTCTCGACGGCCTTGCGCGGATCGATCCGGCACGGCGCACCTTGTTCGGTCATTCGTTCGGAGGCCTCTTCGCCTTGCATGCTCTGTTTTCGGGGTGCGAAGCATTCTCACGCTATGTCGCAGCCAGCCCAACCATCTACTGGGAAGGCGCAGGGCTACTCGACAGCGAACGGCGCTTCGCTACCGAGCATCGAGAGAAGGACATCGTAATCCATCTCTCGGTGGGCGAATATGAGGGAGACGCCCTCGCGCCGTTTCAGTACGGTCGCGAAGACACTGAGAAGCGCCTTTCCAATGCACGCACAGCCCGCACGCTCGAGCTCACAAGGGAGATGGCCGCACGTCTTTCCACGCTACCCCGCACCCGCGTCTGCTGCGAGATTTATTCGGGTGAAACCCATATGACGATGCTGCCTATCGCCGTGTCGAGGGCCATCCGAATGGCGTTTGAGATCGACGCTGTTTGATAGTGGTTGCCGACCTCGTAAAACCTCCAGAATGACCCGGCGCTGCACCGGTTGCGTTGTTGCCGTTCTAAGCGTGTTCGACACCCCGAACAACGACGTTAGGAACCGTAATAGCTGGGCAATGTCCTACAACTGCCGTGCTAATTGGACACAGCGCCCACATGTGGGCGCTCGCATGTCTTGCCTCACGCGCCAGCCGGTCGAGAACCTTCGTTTCTGTCAAAGGACGGTCGAACAAGTAACCTTGCCCCAATCCGCAACCGGCCTCCATAACGAAGGCGCGGTGCTCGGCAGTCTCGATACCTTCTGCGACGATGCCAAGCTGAAGGCGATGGGCAAGGGTGCATACGGCCGCAATGATAGCTGAACTGTTCTCATCGATACGGCATCTGTCTACGAATGAGCGATCGATTTTCAGCTTGTCGAAGGGAAACCGCTGAAGGTAACTCAGCGATGCGTAGCCTGTGCCGAAGTCGTCAAGGGCGATCCGGCAACCCAAGTCGCGTAGCGCTCGTAGGGTGCCGATCGCCACGGCGTCGTTTTCGATGAGCGCGGTTTCCGTGATCTCGATCTCAAGCCGTCGCGAGGCAACGTTGTGGTCCCTCAACGTTGTGGAGATGAAGGCTGCGAGGTCAGGATCGGTCAGCTGTCGGGCTGATATGTTGACGGCAACGAAGACATCCTCGGGCCATGCTCGCGCTGTCTCGATTGACTTATCGAGAATCCATCGGCCTAAGCCCAAGATGAGGCCGCTTTCTTCAGCTATTGGGACGAACCGTGATGGAGGCACGGCGCCAAGTTCGGCATGATCCCAGCGTACAAGCGCTTCGAAGCCCAGCGTCCTATTGGCTTGCAAATCCACGACCGGCTGGAAATGCAAGTGGTGTTCACCCCGTTCGAGAGCGCCTCGCAAATCGTTCTGGAGACGGTGGCGATCGAGAAATGCCTGCCTCATCTCCGGTTGGAACTCGATGGTACGACCACGACCTGCGACCTTAGCCTCGTAAAGTGCTAGATCGGCATCCTTTAAGGCTTCCGAGATGTGCGCTGGTTCACCTGTGCCAAGGGTGCGCAGGCCCAAAGTTACCCCGACCACGATATTACGTCCCACCGACGCGATAGGTTGGCGCATCCGATCTAGAATGCGTTCGCAGGCCAACCGGCTGCGTCGCGTCGCGTCGTTTCCCTCATATAGAACCGCAAACTCGTCGCCGCCGATGCGAGCCACGAGCGCTGCATCATCTGCTGCCTCAATGAGCCGACGCGAGACCTCGCCCAGAACGACATCGCCGACATCATGTCCATAAGTGTCGTTCAGCGTTTTGAAATGATCGACGTCTATGAGGATAACGGCGCACCCACGATCGATCGCGAGGCTCTCAAGCCGCACTCCAAACTCAAATCGGTTCGCCAAACCCGTCAACGTGTCGGTTCGCACGGTTCGGTCGAGCCGGCTGTTCTGTCGAAGCACAAAGATGACGAGGGCCGCCCCGAACAGAACGAGCATGAGCGTCACTGTGCAAAGGCTGACGAAGACGAGGCGCAGCTGCGTCTGATTATGGGCCACCTCGTCGCCAGCCATGGCGTGGCTGCGCGACGTCATTCGTGCTAGCGGTTGCACTAGCGGATCTAGGCTAGCTTCGGCTTGAGCTACAACCTCAGGGCTCGGCATACGATCCAGCAACAACTCTACATCTGTGATTGCCCTGGAAAGACGTGGAATGAGGTCGTCCCGCATTGCGGAGATCGGGAAGGTTGCGCTGTTCAGCAGGGTCGTACGGTTCTTCAGAATGGCGGCGCGCAACTCAAGCTCGTGCAGATCGTCTGCACTCTTGGCTTTGGCGAAAGCGAGTTGCAGTCGGAGGAGTTCTGTCAGCGTCTGTGTGGCGTCAAAGGTCCGGTTGTATCGCGATGCCTCATCGATGCGGTGCTGATAGGCAGCCGCCAGTACCGAGACCGTAACGGCGGTGACCGCAAGAAGCGCTGTCACCGCCACAAGTCCGATCCGCAGCCGATGGAAGCTGCGCGGTAGCGTCAACTTCCCTCGACTGATCACGGCGTTACAACAATCTCGGCGAGCTGCCAGACAGCACGACTATAATAAGCCTGATGCTGCGTTTCAGGTCGTTGATCGAAGGGGAAAACTAGGAAGATCGGCCCTTTGTCGCTGACCGGCATTGGGACACCATTCTGCCTCGTCGCAAATAGGCCGTCCCCAGCGATAATATCACTTACCTTAGCCTCCACCACGTAGTCGTTGAGCGCGATAAGCTGCAGGTTCTCGCCATGTGCGCCAACGGCTTGGAACAGGTCCCGGGCGGAAACGCCAGCGAACTCCACTGGGGTATCGTGCCAGGGAGTCGTGGTGGCGAAGCGGGTTTGCGGAAGCGCATCGAGGGCAGCAGCGTCGTACTCGACCCGACCGTCTTCAACATCGTCTCCAACCATGCCGATCACGCGGAGCATCGTATCGGCTGCTGCAGCGCGCAACGGCCTCCAGAAAACGAATGGTAGGACAGCAAATGCCAAAACGACATCTCGGCGGCTCAGCATACGGAACTCCAGAAACAAGGAGGCCAATCGCTAACTCACAAACTTTAAATTCGTGCTTCCTTCTATTGATCGAAAGTACGATCTTTCGAACTCATTAGCGGGTAAATCTGCATCCTTCCCACGCTTCTCGCGCGGAAGATACGTGGAGTGAACCCCGTTTCACAGAACATGCGGCGGTTGGGTTTGAAGGGATCGCAGCGCACGACGATCCCCATGCCCTTACGCAGACCTTCGCCAAAGTCCAGTATTGCCTGCACCGCCTGCGGACCCCATTCCCAATCCTGTGAACAAAATAGGAACAAAAGCTTCCCCGCAAGAGCGTTCGGAGTCATGGTCGCCGCACGGAATCAGGAGGGGCTGCGATGTCGAGATTGTCGGAACGGATCACGGATCTGTCGCTCGAAAACGATCTGGACGCAGCGATCGAGGAAGCCATTCGGACTTGTGGAGGCGACGCCCGCGTGGCGGTTGGAGCGCTGATCCTGGGTCAGCGTTCGCTCCATGAAGCCTATGCCCAAAGGATTTCGGCCGGGTATGTCAGACGGGAGCTGTACAAATGACCGGCGGGGGGCGGCGAACACAGCGGTGGCCGACCATCTTCGACGCGCACCGCGCCGACCTGATGCGATCGGCTTATCAGCTTTGGAGCGACTGCGTGCCCGCGATGATCAGTCTGCGCACTGACAGTCAGGATTATCACGCCGTTGCTCGCCTTCAGGCCTCCACCATCTCCTTTTCCAAGGAGATATCCGGGGGCCAGTCCTGGGTGAGCGTCGGCTCTACGACGCCGGCTTCCTATCAACCCAGCTGGCAAGCTGGGCGCGACGGCGAGATAGACGCCATTGTCTCGGAATGCGGCGGTGACGAGCGGCGCGCAATCCGAGCTCTGCTTGATGCCGTGAAGCGGCTGGAGCACGACCAAGAACGCTTTCTGGCGCTTCACCTGTAAAGACCGGACAGGAGAGGCTCTGTTCTCATGGCGCCGAAGGGAACAGTAACTCCGCTGTTTGGCTTCGCGGGCTCGCCAACAGATGGCGACATTGGCTCTGGGCGTAAGCACGGCCTACGTCATTCGGACGCTTTTAAGGTCGTCGGGCACATGCTTCAGATGGCAGCTTTTAAATGAGCGTACCCAGCTACGCTGTTCGGAGGAGGCATTGGAGGTGGATGGGCGATACAGAGCCGCCTCATGAACGCTCCGTCAGACAGCCTCATTCGCCTTGTTTATTCCTCCCGGTTGCGAGCCAACGTATCTGCCGAAATGGTCGCTGACATTGTCCGCGTTTCCGACAAACGGAACAGAGCTGAAGCCATTACCGGCATGCTGGCCCTTGATGACAGCCGTGTTTGCCAGATCTTGGAAGGGCCGCATGATGCCGTTGTGGCTCTCTTCCACGCGATCGAACGTGACAGCCGGCACGAGGGTGTCGTTGAACTCAGCCGTAAGCCTATCGTCTTCAGAGCCTATAGCTCTTGGGGCATGACACAGCGATCGATGGCTGAAGCTGCAATGGTAGCGTTCGCGGACTGATATCGAGGCCCTGTGCCGGCTGGAGGCGTCCAATCCCGCCTTCTTCGTCGGGCTACTCGACTTCATCCTGGCGCACGAGCCGACCTTGATGGCGTTTGCCGGCACGGCGGGGCTGGACCCGGCCGAGGTGGGCCTGGCGCGTCAGCGGCTGACCAGTGCCTCTGACCTGGCTCCTTAGGAGCGAGAGAGGGCTTCACTCCGTCGCCATCGCCTCGTTGCCGCCTTGGATCTCGGCGTCAGAAGACTGGTATCGAATGAGATGCACCGCTGTGCGCACGTCCTGAACGGCCTCCGCCAGGGTCTTCTCAACCTCCCCCAGCTTGGCCAGAGCTTCGATCAGGAGGGCGTTGCGACAGGCAGGCATAGGGGGTCCTCGACCTCAGGGAAACCTACAAATTTCAACTTATAGTGGTTTTGATTTCTTAATAATCCCCTCTTGAGTGTGAGGTCCTTACCTGATTTGCAGCGCGGCAGAATGCCACTCATGCTGCCCTTGTGGGTCATGACAAGACCGCATGTTGGGGTCACGATATCAGCCTCAAAGCAGACATCGTTCGAGCCGACGACGGAGAGCTCTCTGGTGATTTTGAAGGTGGATCCGGTCGATGTGGCCCTTGGCTTGCGAGTGCGGGCGTATCGAATGCAAAAAGGCCTGAGTATGCAGACCTTAGGGGGGCATCTCGGCGTCACCTACCAGCAGATCCAGAAGTATGAAACGGGTCGCAATCGCATCAGCGTATCGACGGCAGTTCGTATCGCCAGAGTGTTGGATTGCTCCCTCACGGATCTCATAGGCGCTGTTGAGTCGGGGAATGGTGATGCCAAGCCCCTGTTCGCAACCCGACTATCGCTTCAACTCTCTCGAACGGTGGCTGAACTCGCCACGCTGCCACCCAACGTTCGCAATCTGGTGTCTGATCTCGTCAGGGCGCTGTCGCAGTCGTCCGAGGGTCAGGATCTACCCCTCGGCGTCGCTTCGCTCACCCCGTGCGACGACCCGCAGGAGGTTGTCGGGAAGCGGGCGCTGAAGCGCTGACGCCTCTTTCCAGTCCCCGACTAGCCAGAGGTCGAACTCGTCGGGTTCGGTCAGGATGACGGGCATGGCCTTGGGGTGGATTGCGCCGACCGTCCGGTTCGCCTCCGTCGTCAGGAAGCCGAACGCCTCCACCGTGACCTCGCCCTCGGCCTTCTTGCGAACGCTCGTCCATTCGGTCCAGAGACCGGCAAAGGCCATCAGCGGCCGGTCCTCGCTGCCCGCGAACCAGACCGGGACCTTCTTGCCGTCCTCGTCGGTGTCGTATTCCGAGAACGAGGTGAATGGCACGAGGCAGCGATGGGCTGGGCCGAGCCAGCGGCGCCAGTGCGGGCTCTTGGTGTTGCGAATGTTCGTGATGCCCGGATCGGTCGCACGGCCTTTCAGGGCGAAGGC
The DNA here is from genome assembly GCF_001442755.1 of Aureimonas sp. AU20. NCBI lineage: Bacteria > Pseudomonadati > Pseudomonadota > Alphaproteobacteria > Hyphomicrobiales > Aurantimonadaceae > Aureimonas > Aureimonas sp. AU20. The sequence continues at coordinate 23,995 of NZ_CP006371.1, forward strand.
CGGCGAGGGCATGCCCCAGCGCGCCATCGTCAGCTCCCGCTCGCCGTCCACCGTGCGCACGATCGGCGCGCTCTGGTCGGGAAAGATGCCCGGCATGGGTGGCAGGTTGCCCGTGCGGTCCTTCATCGTCCGCGTGAACGCCAGGATCGCGGCCTGGCCCTTTGTCAGCGAGTAAAGGTTGCACATCAGGGGATCTCGCTGCCGGAACGGGGGAAGGCGCTGCCCTTCACCATGTGTTCGCGGTAGGCTCCAAGGCAATGTCGATGACCGAGGACGAAGCTGCAGATGGCTGACCAAAGGCTTCCAACCCTGGAGCAGGAGCGCGCCTTTGCCTCGCTCACGGACATTCTGGAAGGCCGACCCGTCGACACGTCCATGGAGCGCATCGTGCGGGACCGGGAGGCGATGGAACACACCTTGTTCGAGATGATGGCAGACAAGCCTCAGGCTCCAACCGCGACCCTCCGGCGGCCTTCCAGGCGGTGGCTTGTCGCGGCCGCGATTGGCCTCGGAGCGCTTGTCGTCTGGCTGACCTCGACGCCGGCACCGGCAGCCGGGCGCATCGAAGGCCGCGCGACCGTCGTGGACGGCGACACGCTGGCGATCGAGGGCACGAAGGCGAGGATCCGGCTCTACGGAATGGACGCGCCCGAGAGCAGCCAGACCTGCGACGACGCGGCGGGCAAACGCTATCTCTGCGGCGGCCGGGCAGCGCAGTATCTCGCCGACCTGATCGGCCGTTCCGGGCGCGTGACGTGCTTCGAGGAGGATCGGGACCGGTACGGGCGGATCGTCGCCGAATGCGCCACGCTGGGCAACGTCGTGCTGAACGCCGCCATGGTGAAGGCGGGTTGGGCGATCGAGTACAAACAGTACTCGGACGGGCGCTACAGCCAGGAGGAGGCGGAAGCCAAGGCCGCCAAGCGCGGGATCTGGGTGGGCCAGTTCATCGAGCCGTCCAGATGGCGCAATCAGGGCCAGCGGCTGGAAAGCGAGCGCGTGGCCGAGGGGCAGCCCAAGGGTTGCGACATTAAGGGCAACATTTCAAGCTCGGGCAAAATCTACCACATGCCGGGCCAGCAGAATTACGGGCGCACGAAGATCAATGAGAAGGCCGGCGAGCGCTGGTTCTGCTCGGAGGCAGAAGCGCGAGCTGCCGGGTGGCAGCCCGCAAAACGCTGAGGATTGAGCTGTCAGGCCAAGTCCACGTAATAGGCCACGCCTTCGAAGCTGTAGTTCGGGAGGTTGGCGACGATGGAGTCTCGCTCGGCTTCGCTTGTCGTGTAAAAATGCGCGCCGGTCTGCTTGTTGAAGAACCGATACAGCTCTTCATGCGCGCCGTTTTCGCTGCTCGTGTAGGCTTTATAGGCGACGCCCTCATAGTTGAAGTTGGAAAGCGTGCGGATCACCTGATCGCGCTCTGCCGCGTTCGTGGTGTAGAAATGGGCACCGGTATCCCGGTTGAAGAAGCGGAACACATCGGTCGTGTTCGCCCCGCTCTGCGTCGCGGCGTCGAACGCTTCTCCCTCATACCGGTATTGAAATAGGTTCTGAGCGATGCTGTCCCGCTCGGCCACGTTTGAGGTGTAGAAGTGCATCCCCTTCTCCGTATTGTAGAAGCGGTACACGGACCCCTCGTCGCCCACCGGGAGCTTGATCTCCAAAGCCGCCGCTCGCTTCTCGTAGAACGAGATGGCTTCGTTCGTTTCCGCCGTCGAGAAGGGATGCGTCAGGCCACGGCTGTTCAAATCCTCCCATCGCAGATTTCCGAGGAAACTCGGCTGGGCGCGAGCGAACTGCCACAGCTGGTCCGTCGTGAAGGTCCCGTCGGGCGTCTGAATTTGCTCGATGTAGTTTTCGGGTTTGAAGAAATCGATGATGTAGACCGTCTCGCCCGTGTTCAGGTCCGAAGCGACGAAATGGCGGTTGTCGATCAGGGCCGTGACGGCTTGAGACGAAGGCCCGAGCGTTTGGGTGTAGAGCACGTCATTGGCGGAACTGCCGCGATCGGCAATCGTGATGGTGGTGTTTGGTCTGGAATAGTAGGTATCGGCGCCGCTCCCCCCGATCAGGATCGAGTAGGCGGAACCGGCTTGCGAGGTCAGAAAATCATTCCCCGCAAGCCCGTATGTGACGCTGCCTGTGATGCCGACGATGCTATCGGATGCGGATGTCCCAATACGCTCAGCGAACCGAACCATGACCTGCCATTCCCTCCCAGCAGTTTGAACACGTCTAAAGATGCACGTGTCAGTGGTAAGGGGAACGGCGCTGGAAACGGATCACGCGGGAGTGATTGGATGGCAGTCGGTCCGAAATGGCTTCATCAGAGACCTGCATTCAAGACGTTGGGACACCTTTGCGACCAGGCGCACGGCGTCCAGGTGCCTTTGCCGGGGCAGCATCCTGGCCCAGGTTGATCACAACCGGGTTCGGAGAATGATCGAGGGAAGCACCGGTCGCAGCGTCCACTCCAACACCGATCAATCCCCCGGCGACGATGTTGCCGGCCATCGAGGCCCCGCCGCCGCCGCTCACACGAGTTCCCACAGCGACCGTCTGGGGGGCGTAGCCCGGCGCGCTGGCGGTCACCGTGAACGAGTCCTTCCTTGGGATTTTCACCACGCAAGAGCCCTGGCACTGCATGCCGTTCGACAGCCGAACAGCAGCATTCGAAGGGGTGACGTTGATCGCAACGTCCTCATTGCTCCCGCGAGTGATGGTCCCGCAGCCCGTGAGCAAGAGGGTAGATGCCAAGGCAAGAAAGGCAGATTTTACGTTCGTCCCCTAGTTGAATGTGGCGAAATCGTGATGGCACTTTGCGAGAAAATGAGCAATCTAGGAGTGCGGTTTAACGCTCTGTCGTTGTGGGTATCTTCGTAGTCGGGCTTGCTCGGGTGGCGGACAGGTCACGCCTTGGCTGAGCTCCCCAAAACAAAGCTCAAGACGACGGTCCACAACCGAAAGATGATCGCTTTAAGGAGGGGACGTCATGCGAAACTGGCTGTGTGTGGGCGCTGCGCTCCTGAGTTTGGCGTCGCCAGCATCGGGTATGTCCCTGAGTTCGCTTGCGCAGATTGCTCGGCCAGCTGCATCTTCACCAGCGCCGATGACGCCGATCCCTGACAAAGGGGTTCGTGTGGCCCAGGCGTGCTGCAAGACCTGCTCCAAAGGCAAGGCATGCGGCGATAGCTGCATCAGCCGGGAGAAGCAGTGCCATAAGGGGCAGGGCTGCGCGTGCGACCAGTGACCGCTCTCTCTGATCTCACGCCGATCCAGATCCGAGCGCTGATCAAGCTCGATACCCCAGGCGGTGACCCCGACAGCGTAGGCCGGCGGATCGAAGAGCTATCTCCGCAGATCCTGATGGGCGTGTTCGAATTGCTCGAACTGAAGCTCGCGACATCGGAACTCGGCTGGCAGAACACGGCCTGGTTCCGGCTGACGCCGAAGGGACGGGCTGTGCGGGAGTTTGGAGAAGCGTGATGTTTGCCTTCGCGGGCTCGTCAGCAGGGGGCGCAGAACACCTTGGAGATCGACCGAACGGCGGCGTTCGCCGTGTCGCTTCCGGGTCATTCAGGGACTCTTTCGAATGGCCCGCGTCTCCCTGACAAATGAGCCGGGTGACGCGGGCCGAACTGCTCATGGCGCAAGCAGTCCGCAGAATATAACCTGTGATTATAATATTTCAACGACAGTTTGGATTTCGGATCGACGCCGAGGTAACGCACCGTGGTCTCGACCTGCGTGCCGGGCTGGATGACACCGCCATGCGGGAGATCGAGCGCGGGCTATTGATAGCGCCCGAAGCAGCGCCAAAAGAGGCAGGGCTGTGCGAGTGATCAATGACCGTCCTCTCCAACCTCACGCCTATCCAGATCCGAGCGCTGATCAAGCTGAATACGCCAAGCGGTAAACCGGAGGGGTCAGAAGGGTTGAAGGGCCAGCGGCGGGGCAACGGATGCCGGCTGATCCGTCGCGTTTCCGGTGGGGCTAAGCACAGGGTCGCTTTGGCGAACGGGACTCGCGCGGAGCCGACTTCGGGTTGATGGACCTGATCTGTGAAAACAAAAAAGGACCGAATGGCTCCTTTGCGATGTCTGTTATCGCATCGGCCAGCCGTCCTTGCGGCGAGCGATATCTCGATTGATGCGTCTGCTGGCTATTTTGAAATAAGCAATGGCGACTGGCATCGCGGCCAAACCGAACAGGGCGACCAAGAGCAGCGGATCCATGTCGGACATTTCAGCTCTCCGCTTTCATCAAGCCCACAAGATAGAATGCCACGGCCTCGGATACGAGTGCAAACAGGGTTGCGGGCATCACGGTAAGGGAGACTGGATGTTGCGTGCTGGGATCTGCGAGATCGGCAAGCGCGATCCCGTATCCAGATCCGCCTCGATCATATCGAGGAAGGCGGGTTCGGCGATCATAAAAGCGTTGGAGACGGCGTTTCGGAACTCCGCTTCGACTTCGGTCCCGGATACCGTGTCTACTATACTCAGCGCGGAAACGTCATCGTCATCCTGCTTTGGGGTGGCGACAAGAGCACCCAACAAGGCGACATTCGAAAGGCCAAGAAGCTGGCCGCCGATCTGGAGGATTGAGCATGGTCAAAATCAGCGAACTCGAAAAGTACGACGCTGCCGACGTCCTCGAAACACCCGAGGATCGCGCGAGCTATCTGTCCGCAGCCCTGGAGGACGGAAATCCTGTCATCATCCGTAAGGCCCTGCAGGCCGTCGCTCGATCCATCGGTATGAAAGCGGTCGCTGAGGCGGCCGAGGTGTCCCGCGAAAGCCTCTACCGATCGCTCGGTGAAAAGGGGAACCCTGAGTTCTCAACAGTTCTGAAGGTCATGAAGGCGATGGGCATCGGGCTTGCAGCGATCCCGATCTCTGCAGAACAAGCCCCCTCGGAAGCAGCTTGATGATCTTCAATCGCGTGCACGCAGCTCCATGAGCCGCTGCGCGACGATCTCGCGCGTCGGCCGAGGCCTCGACGGGATACGGATCACCTGATACCGCCCCTGCGTCAGGAGCTTGTCTCTCGCTGCGTCCTTGCGCGCATCATGCGATCTATCGTCCAGCTCGATCACGGCGTCGACCTCACCCGAAGCGGGGTCCATCACGACGAAGTCCACCACCTTCTGGCTCACCTTGTTGCGCGACAGCGAATAGGCCTTCCGGCTCAGCCCGGCCCGGGGCTTGAGCAGTGCGCCCATCGAGACTTGGCAGTTCACATGATGGCGCGGCAGCAGCGCCCGCAGGATCGTCAGAAGCTCCAACTCCGCTTTCGTCAGCAGGGGGCGGCGTTCCAGCTTCGCCTTCGGCTTCAGCAATGCAGCCAGCACCGCATAGACGAGCACCAAGGCAACGCCGGCAATGGCATAGGGCGCGAAGGCGGCGAGAGGCGAGGCGTCGGTCATGCTGCTCCATAGCAGCATCGCCGCGACCATGAACCAGTCAACCCCAGCGACACGCCGACCCATCTGACCCAACACCACCCCGCCGGCTCGTCCGTTCCCCGCTGCACTGCCGCTGGTCCCGGCCGCGCCCTTCCCGGCCTCTTCGGTATCCCGCGCCCTGGCCATACCCCGGTCGATGACGGCCCAGCGCCAAGCCATAACCGCTGCGCGGTCCTCCTCTTCGTTCTGGTCCACGGCTGCGCTAGGGATGTTGGCCAGCCCTGCCCTCGCGGATCGGGTGGCTGCGGGGATTGGTCCCGCAAGCTGAAACCCCTAGATTGGAGGCGAACGTGAAGATCGACAGGCTCCAGATCGCCAAGGCTCTCAAAGCTGCCGGTATCGATCAAGACAAGGCCGACGACCTCGCGTAGGAACTCGCCAACGCCTACGACAACGCGGAGAAAGACATGGCCTCTCTCAAAGACCTCGATGTCATCAGCAACCGCTCCGATGCGCGTCTTGCGGAGGCACAGGCGAGGGTTCAAGATGCGCTCAATCGTCAGATCATCTGGATCGTGGGCATCGCCTTCTTCGTGGTCGGGGCGATCGCCGCTATCGTGAAGCTCTGATAAGCCTAGGAAGGCGGCTCCTGCGGGCTTCCATTCTCGCCACGCCCACCCTTCAGCACGGCGCTACACAATTGCGGAGAAGAGCATGGTTTCCATGAAGGATCTCGAGGAGATCAGTGCTCGCTCCGATGCGCGCATCAAGGCTGCCGTTAACCGCCAGATCGTCTGGATCGCCGTCATCGGCTTTGTCTTTACTATCGCGATCGTCGCCATCGTGAAGCTCTGACAAGCGACATAAGCGTGTCCCTTTAGGCCGAGCTTTGGTTGCTGTTCTCCCAAGCTCCTGAAGGGGTATCGGCTCTTCGAATCCGCTGCATCTCTGGCCGAAGATCTGCACTTGGTACACCGGTCCGGGCGCGGTGTGCCAGAGGCGAAAGCCAGGGGTTGGCTGGACCCAACCGGCGTGCTCGAGTCCCTCCAGGCTTGGTTGCAGACTCGTTGATGGCATAAGGTCCCTCGTGTTCCCTTTCCGAGCCTGTGTAGAGAGAGGGTCCCGCGAGCCGCAAGGCCGACGCGCGTCGCTCGGCGGCAGCGGCCGGACGGATGGTTGAGCGGCCCCTGTCGGCTTGCGGGCGGATGGGGGTTTGGACGACGCCGGTGGGGAAGGCGATCGTCTCGTTGTAAGCTCGATTATTGTTGGTCGAGATCACCGAAAAGCCGGACCTCAATACAGAGGTGGCCGATTAGTGGGTGGCGTCTTGCTTTTCCCCTCGGCGCACGAGATCAGCTTTCCTCTTCCAGGAGGCGCGCGGCGATCTGGAAGCCGGTTTCCAGAAGCGTGGCATCGATCAGCGCACCCACCATGCGGTAATCAAGTGACGCAGCTAACTCACGGGCCTTCGTGAGGAGATCGACAAGGGTTCGTTCCGGCTCTTGGCCTTCATGTTCGAGCTCCGAGGGTTGAGAACGTTCGATGTCCGTCAGATACCCGGAGATATGGGTAAGACGCCCAGCCGGGGTTCGAAAGCAGCGGCCTTGGGAGCGGACCCGCCGCGTGCCATGCAGCGTGCTGCGAAGCCGGTACTGCGCCACCATGGAGTCCCCCGCCTCAATCGCCATCTTGACGACCTCATCGAGCGCCACTCGATCGTCGGGATGGATCGCGGCGATGAAACGCTCCGGGCTCATCCCATGGCGACCAAGTTCGACCGGCACATTGATGTACTCGCAGACGCGTTCGCAGGCGATCACCAGATTGCTGCTGACCTGCCAGTTCCAGATTCCGATCAGATCACGGACAGCCTCATCGGTCTCAGGGTCATTCACCATTATGACAACCCCAGAGCATATCAGGCATAATCGACTTTCATCACGAGGCGAACAGTCGTACAAAGCTTCCGTCGCAATGTCCACTCTCTGGGGTGGCCGGATCATAATCTTAAGTTGTTGATCATGCAGACTTAGTGATTGTAATCTGAAAAAGCCCTTGAGGATCGCAGACCTTGAGCAATGACCCGATCGATATCCATCTAGGCAAGCGGATCGAGCGGCGTCGCTTGGATCAGGGCCGATCGCTTCAGTCCGTCGCGACGGATCTCGGCATCACGTATCAGCAGGTTCGCAAATATGAGAACGGCGAGAACCGCGTGAGCGCTAGCACGCTTTATCGACTCGCCATGGTGCTAAAGGTTCCGACGAGCTTCTTCTTCGAAGGAATGGAGGGCGAGCCCCTCGACGAAGTGAACTTGGCGAAAGAGGCAGTGCTCGAACCCGCCGTGGAGGACATGCTTTCCCGGATCAGGGATCCTGAGATAAGGGGGGCGATCCGCCACCTGTTCGTGCGAACGGCCAATCTTGGATCTCGCTGACCACCCCACATGAGGAGTCGTGGGCCGAAAGCAGACCACCAGCTATCAGCGTGATCGAGCGAAAAGTTGCTGTTCTGCAGAAGACCCATCATAGTCGTTCGAGGCTTCACCACAGACGGCAGCTGTCGAGTTCGGCTGCAATGTCGAGATAGTGGACGCCTGACCTTAGTTAGGCGCGCATCAGCGGCTCGGCGATGTACATGGAATTGACCGGCGCACTTGAGCAAATCCGAAATGCCCGACAACGCAGCATCAATCCCCTCCCTATCGGAAAGGTCGAACGCTCGGCGGTCGACGCTCAGCTTGTTGGCAAGCGGCCTGAGGAAGGGGAGCGGTTGGATCTGCCTTCCATCTTTGCGTTAGCGACGCTGGAGCGAGATGCTCGTCGTTAAAAGGAATGTGTTCAGCTGACAGGACGTCAATTCCGATCCGCGTTTAACTTCGCAATAAATGGTCGCCTGCTACCGTCCCTTGGGTGCCATCCTCAGGCGTCCTCAGGAAGGATTCATACATGAGAAGCTCATTCTTGGCGTGTATGCTCGCGGCAACCTTCACCCTGATCGGTGCCGCCGCCGCCGCCGACCTTCCCAACCCGAGCGGTCCCGTCGTCCTCACCATAAGTGGCACCATTTCCAACACCAACGGTGACGGGATCGCCCGCTTCGACTTGGCTGCCCTTGAGGCGATAGGTGGACGTTCCGCCACGATGGAAACACCTTGGACGGATGGTCCCACGCAGTTCAGTGGTCCCTTCCTTCGCAACGTCTTAGCCGAAGTCGGCGCTAAGGGCTCAAAGGTGCAGCTTATCGCGCTCAACGACTATGCTGCCGACATACCTGTTGGCGACGCGACCGGTCTCGACACGATTCTGGCGACCCGCATGAACGGAAAACCGCTTTCCGTTCGCGACAAGGGACCGCTGTTCCTTATCTATCCGTTCGACCAGTCGCCTGACCTCTACAACGAGAAGTATTTTTCCCGGTCCGTATGGCAGATCAAAGAGATCAGGGTCGTTGAATGACACCCGCTCTCGCCGGGGGCCGCGCCTCGGTCCGTAGGTCGACCCGAGCAACGTGGCTCTCGCTGGCCTCTTCGGTTTTGTTGCTCGCGCTACTCGTTGCCGCTTATGTGAATCTCGCCAACCGCAGCAGCGGCTTGCAGGACGGAATTCGAGAAGACGCTCTTTGGGCGGTCTACCAGATCGGCCACGAATCGAGCGCACTGTCATCGACCCTTCGCGACACGCTGGCAGATGGTATGATCGACGACGCGGAGGCCAAGGTCCTTGGACTGCGCTACGATATCCTATACTCGCGAATGACCGTCCTCGACGGTTCAAGATACGGTGCCTATTTCTCCGACGAGAACGACATTCGCAGCAAGCGCGTTCATGCGCGCCAGCTTATCGCATCATTGCAACCGACCTTCGATGCACTTGACGCTGGCGCAAGGTATGTGGACGCTCTGCGCGCCGCATTGAGGGACGTCCGCGAACTAGAAGTCACGGCCGAGGATCTGCTGCTTTTAACCAACACGGCAGTTTCTGCAGCCCGCGCAGACGCACGAGCCGAGCTTCTTCGTCTACAGGACGTCGCAGCTTGGATTGTGCTCGCTCTATTCGTCTCGGTCGGGCTGCTCGTCCTAAGCCTCTGTCGACGTCTCCAGGCCACCAGAGCTATCGGTCAGCAGATCCAGGCCGTAGCCGACGAGATGAAGGGAGCCTTCGCCGCCGCGGAGGCCGGGAATCGGGCGAAGTCCGAATTTATGGCGACGATGAGCCATGAGATCCGTACCCCGCTGAACGCCATCCTCGGCATGTCGGAACTCCTCTCAATGTCGAAGCTTTCCGCGGATGATCGCGAAAGCGTTGCCGCGATCGGGTCGTCCGGCACAGCGCTGTTGGAGGTCATTAATGAGATCCTGGACTTCACCAAAATCGAACACGGCAACCTCTTGTCGGAGTGCATTCCTTTCGACCCAGTCGAGTTGGTGCGCGAGGCCAACATCGTGGTCAACGTACGGGCTCTGGAGCGCGGCAACTCCATCCTGTTCGAGGGCACAAGCGTTACCGGCTTCTACGAGGGGGACCCCACCCGCTTACGGCGTGTCCTCATAAATCTTCTCAGCAACGCGACGAAGTTCACCGAAAACGGCTGCATCCGAGTTTCCCTGCGCGAAACAGGCACGCCCGACGCACCCCGTCTGCGCTTCGACGTATCGGACAACGGCATCGGCATCGCCCCCGAAGCGCGCCCTCTCCTGTTCCGGCCTTTCAGCCAGGTCGACGGTTCTATCAGCCGACGCTTTGGCGGAACAGGTCTTGGCCTTGCCATCTGCAAACGCATTGTCGAGGCTGCGGACGGCGAGATCGGCGTCGAAAGCGCGGCCGGTGTTGGAAGTCGCTTTTGGTTTGAGGTGCCAGCGCATCGCACAAAGGAAGCGCCATGCTCTTCATACGTTTCCACCCCATTGGCCCAGAACACGACCGCGCGCCGCAACGTGCTCGTGGTCGAGGACAACGTTTTCAACTGGCGGGTCGCGGCCCGCTTCCTTGAGCGCTTAGGGCACACCGCAACTTTTGCCGAAAACGGCGAGGCTGCGGTGAGGTTGGCGGTTAAAGGCGGGTTCGATCTGGTGCTGATGGACATGCATATGCCCGTCATGGATGGCCTCGAGGCGACACGACGCATTCGCGCCTCCGGCGAGCGCGTGCCCGTCGTTGCTCTGACCGCGAACGCATCCGAAACGGACCGGGAACGCTGCGCGGCAGTTGGAATGAACGGGTTCGAGACCAAGCCCATCCCGATGGATCGCCTGCGCGCGCTTGTGGAACGCTGGTGCGATGCGCAGAACGCAACTCTCAGCACCAACCCCGATCTTGGTTCCAAACCTCTCGCTGTTGTGTCGGGTGTAAGCCCGCTGGATATGGACCATGAGAGAGTGGCCGATCTTGTCGCGGCATTAGGCGAAGACGGTCTGGCCGAGCTGCGCGAGGAGTTCAAAAAGGACGCACGGTCCCTCCTCGCTGAACTTTCGGCCGCCCTCGGGACGGGCGATGCGATGGTCACTGACCGGGTCTTCCATACGATCAAGGGCGCTGCCTCGAACGTGGGCTATAGGGGGATCGCCGAACTCGCGGAAGCGGCACGCCACAAGGAGGACAAAGCCGGGCGGGAACCGTTGGAAACCGAACTAAGACGCCTGTTGGCTGGTGATCCGGAGGGGGAATTGGCGGCATGACCAAGAAAATCGTGGTCCTCCTCATTGAGGACAATCGTACCAATCTTTTGCTCATGCGCAAGCTTGTGGAGCACGCGGGCGCGTTCGAGGTCGTGTGCTTCACCGATCCGCTGGAGGCGGCCGCCAAGCTTAATGCTGTCCCCTTCGACATGGCCATTGTGGACCACCAGATGCCCGGCATGAGCGGCATCGAACTGATTGGGCGCATCCGCACCGAGCCTGGCAATGCCGACAAGCCAGTTGTAATGGTGACAGCGGACCGCGATACCGAACTACGCTTGGCCGCGTTGCGCGCGGGTGCTGTCGATTTCCTAGCCAAGCCGATCGATCCGGTGGAGTTTTCGGCGCGCATCGCCAATCTCGGCCGCCTTTGCGAGGCGCAGCGGCAGCTCGCAAATAGGGCGGAGTGGCTGCGGTCCGAGGTGGAAGCCGCGACGGCGGAGTTGCGACGCCGGGAAGAGGAAATCATTTACCGCCTGACGCTCGCTGCGGGATATAAGGACGAAGATACCGCCGCCCACACTGTGCGGATGGCGCGAATGTGCGGTGAACTCGCGCGAGAGCTGGGGCTTTCGGCGGAAGCGTGTCGCGACATCGAGATGGCTGCTCCTATGCACGACATCGGCAAGGTCGGCATTCGAGACGAGGTACTTCAGAAGCGTGGTCGGCTCGACGATCTCGAGATGAATCATATGCGCGAGCATGCACGGATCGGAAGCGACATTCTTCATGGGTCGGAGTGCGATCTCCTAAGGCTGGCGGCAACGATCGCCATGACACATCACGAGCGATGGGATGGAACCGGATACCCCAACCAGCTTGGCGGAACCGACATTCCCTTGGCGGGCCGTATCGCGGCAGTCGCGGACGTCTTCGACGCGTTAATTAGTGACCGACCCTATAAGCAGGCGTGGACCCGCGAGAAGGCGATCGCCTACATCGCTGAGCAGGCTGGGCGCCAGTTCGACCCAACCTGTGTGGTAGCCTTTCTTGCCATCATAAGTCGGGAAACCAGCACGGAGCGAAAAATCGAGCTCGTAGCCTGAATGAGTATCAGATCATAGTCTGGGCTGCCTCTGCGCAAACCGACATTCGGCAGCCGGCGCTCGGCATCATTCTTTCTGGAAGCGTCAGATCGGATACGTTCTGCCAATTGGTGCGACCGCAGCTGACCGCTCCAATTGACCATATCACGTTGCCGACCGCTCAATTCAACAGTCAGGACCCGTGCCCCTTCGCCATGACCAACGAGGTTTTGGAGCAAGCAAGCGATCGCGAGATCAAGCGGCAGACTGCATTCGGGCCTTGCTTGAGTACATACGCTCGTCTGCCCGACGGGCGATGCCGTCGATAGTGTCGTGCGAGCAGATTGCTGTAACGCCGACGCTCGCTCCGATATGAGCCGTACCCTGCGGCACGATGACCGGCTGCTCGAGCGCTTCGCAGATACGATCGGCAACAATGCGAGCACGATTGCGATCGCCGATCAGAAGCACAACGAATTCATCACCGCCAACCCGGGCCACGAATGACTCCTCACCAACGATTATTTGGATCCGTTTGGTTGCAGCACATAAAACCAAGTCTCCCGCATCATGCCCCAGCGTGTCGTTGACAGACTTGAACCGGTCAAGATCAACTCCCAACCAATGGAGACCATCGAGCCTCTCCTCGAGCGCTTGGCGCATGACAGCCTCAAGTTGACGCCGGTTCCAAAGGCCGGTCAGAGGATCCGTTGTTGCCAAGCGTTCGACGGAACGGTGATCGAGCAGGGCTTCTACCGCTCGTTTATATTGTAAACGGCAGTGTCCTACTACGGAAACGATGCCGACCAGCATTGAGATGGCAACATAAGTGCTCGTCGTGTCAACCAAACTGGTTAGAAAGATTGCAGGTACTGCTAGGGGTATCGCCGTTTGCAGGTAACCAATCTTTGGCTGTAGAGCGACATAGGGGATCGGACCGTAGGCCATGCCAACGGCTGTCGCGAGCGCCCAATTCAGCATCGAAGAATCGCCACCAAGCACGATGAACGAAGTAAACGCTGCGAACGCCAGAGACAGTCCGATGCCTCCAACACCGTACGCAATTTGCCAGCAGATCTGAATTCGGCGCAACTGCGAGCGATCAGCGAACCGAGCGTACGCTTCTGCTACGACTATTCGAATAAGGCAGGCGAGCCAAACAATGATCGCGCTCAGCCAGATCCCAAGAGGAGGCGAATTGTGAATGGCCGCGATCGTAGGCGCTATCGCGATGAGGACCATCCATCGAACGCCTGATCGCGACTCGTACATCCCTGCCGTCAGATCGGCGATCACATCGTCGGGAAGGTCCCGATAGGGTGGTATGTTCATGCGTTTCATACCCGGCCATTCCCTATGGTCGGGGGAAACTACCTAACTGGCGTTAACTAAGTGTTCAAAGCGTGCAGCTGTGCTTGACGCTCCGATTTCGCACGCCAGCCTCTCGACGAACTTCCACCCAACTCGGATGCATATCCGTCGATGGGAACGGGCTGATAGCGGAAGGTCAGCTTTTTGGGTGCAGTCGCGCAAAGCTGCCGCTTTGCTATCGTCGGCAGCCGTCGCCATTACGGACATTTTTTCAACATGTTACGCCGCCTCATAGCGTCTTGAGCAACCGCAACAGCGCCAGCATTTCTATGGGACTCCCGCGTTTGAATGCGATGTAGCTCGCTTTTTGATTGCCGTGGAACCGGCGTTTGAAGGCCGCTTGTCCCTGAAGATTGAAGATTTTCTCGTTGATGCGTTTGGATCGAAACGCTTGCTCGAAGGACAGGCGCCATAGCCGGCTTTCTGGAAAGGCGCTCGCTTTGATGCCGGCGAGCGGGGACAGTCCAAATGACAGGTGGAGGCGGCCCTCCTCCCTAAATCGATCGGCTGCGAACTTGGTTAGACCGATCTCCGCATGCGCGGTGGTTCCGACGAGCTTGCGCTTGAAGGCCGCAGTGTACCCGACGACATCCCCATCTTTGAAGATCGGATCGAAGTCGAGAATGGCGGTCGCTTGGCCATCGGGATGAAGGAGCATGAACCGACGCATGGGAGGAGCAAGGAACGGCTCGAACGGTCGGTTCAGGAACCGCATCTCACGCCGGCTGACGATGCGTCCCGTTCGCCAGTTCGAAGAGATGTGCCGTACTTGCTCCGCGTCGATGACCGAGCCGTCGCACTCCAGAATCCGGTAGCCCTTCTTTCGCAGCCACGTCTCGGAATAGCGGATCGTCTCGTATCGCTTGCCGGCGAAGGAATGTGTTTCGAGAGGGAGTTCGCTTTCGATGCCGATCTGATTGATGTGGTAGCCGAGGCCCGCCAGTACGCCTGCGGTCGCATGGCCGATCTGTACGAAGCATGGATGCCGGGTCTGTGCGACGAAACGGCGGATGTAGCCATCTCGCTCCCCCTCGCCCGTAACGGGATCGCCCAGAACGAAGGCGTGGCCCATCTTGGTGGCGAATGCGATGTAACCCTTCTCGTCGCCAAAATAACGAAGTCCGGGCTGGACCGCAGTGGAATAGGCGAGCGAGAAGTCGCCATGGTCCCGGCATAAGCGAAGACGTGTCGCGAGGTCGGGTTCGAAGGGTGGGACGTCCGGCAGCCTGGACTCCAACCACGAATCCAACAGCGACTTGAGGCTTGGCATACGCCGTGGTTCCTGCGTGGGCTTAGCGGTGAATGGCCTGCGTCACGCCGATCGACGGTTCGCTTTTCACGGTGAAGGCGCATAGTCAATCATCGCCCGTCGTCCCCCAAGCGGATCTTCATGAGCCGAGAACCCATCGTCAGAAACGTCGTCATCATCGGAGCGGGGTTGGCCGGGCTGACAGCCGCTCACGCAATGCGCCGGCACGGCATCGAGCCGCTCGTTCTCGAGAAGAAAAGCGACATCGGGGCAACTTGGGAAAGACGCCATCCGCAGCTGACGTTAAACACACACCGCTCGCTCTCGTCGCTGCCGGGACTCAGCTATCCCCCCGGAACCGGAGCCTTTCCCAAACGAAGCGCCGTGATTGCGCATCTCAAGGCGTTTCGGGATCGGCATCGCTTCGAAATCCGCTACGGCGTCGAAGTCCTATCCCTAGCCAAGACGGATGGGCGGTTCGTCATCGCCACGAATGTCGGCCCTCTCCACGCCAAGTCCGTAGTCGTGGCAACAGGACGGGATGCAGTCGTGTCCGTCCCGCAATGGAAGGGCGTCGAGAGCTTCACGGGGAGAATCCTCCACGCAGCCGACTTCGGCGATGCCCGAACTTATGTCGGACGATCCGTCCTTGTGATCGGCGGTGGCAATTCAGGCTTCGACGTTCTCAATCATCTCAGCCGCGTTGCGACCGGGCCTGTCTGGTTGGCGCTTCGGCGCTCGCCCGGGCTTTTGCCCAAACGTCTCGGTGGTTTCGCGGTCCATCGGCTGTCGCCGCTCATGGCTACCCTTCCCATCCCGCTCGTCGATCGCCTTATCGGGTGGACGCAGAGGATCGCGTTTGGGGATCTCACCCGACACGGCTTTCCACCGGGACGGTTCGACGCTGCGACACGATTGACCGAGAATGACGTCGCGATCGCAGTCGACGACGGTGCGGTGAAGGCAATCAAACGAGGGCAGATCGCCGTGGTCGCGGAGGTCACGGAATTCTCGTCGTCAAGCGTGGTGCTGGCTGACGGCTCGACGGTGGCACCCGACATCGTAATCGCCGCCGTCGGGTATGCATCGGCACTGCCTCCAATGCTCGACCAACTGGACGCATTCGACGGGCTTGGCCGTCCACGCCTGCGACGTTGGCTCGGCGAAACCTCAGTGCCCGGACTTTGGCTGGTCGGAATGCAGCCCAGCCTGACGAGCTACTTCCGACAGGCTCATCGGGAAGCTGAGCAAGCTGCCCGGTCGATCGCCAAGATGCAGGTTGCCTGATTTCATGAGAAAAGTAGCGTGGGCGAGGATGGGCCGAAGGCCGAGAAGCAGCTTCGAAGAGAGTGTGCCGCCGAGCTCACATTCCGTAGACGACACTTCGAAGATGGGTGCATCGTTGCAGCACCGGCACCGCAAGAGCCGCCTGAATTCATAAACCCACGGCTTGCGCAGCAGGCGCAAAGAGGCATGGTCGGGGAAGAGCTCAAGACCTAACGAGACACCGCCAGCGGTGAACCGTCCTACCCTGAAAGCAAGACGGCAGGACTGTCGTAAACGCGCCATCAACTGTGGAGTCAGAAACAGGCATAGGTTGAAACGGTCTGCTTATCGTTTCCTTGCATGATAACTGTTCCTTACGAAGTCCCACCCTTTGTAGTGATGACAAGGAGGACGTCATGAACGTTGCCGCTACGGTGCCACCGGTGTCAGGACCACGCGGGCTCGACATGCCCAGCTTCGAGAGCATCCTTCAAAGTCTTTCCCATCCGGTGTTCGCAACTGGTGCCGATGGTAACCTGACCTATGCCAACGCCTCGGCAGAAGCCTCTTTCGGCGGATGGATGATTGGTCTCAACATCATCGATGTCTTTCCGGATTTCGCGCTCTCGAACATGAGCACGATCGAACCGTCGTCGTTGGTTCTCACAACGAAGAAGGACGTCGCCTACGACGCCCTGCTGACACCGTTGGGAGGCGGCCAGTTCGTGTTCGACCTGAGGCCGTCTACGGGACAAGAGCCGCCGGCCATCGCGAGCGACCTCGACGATCTAACCGGGCTTGCGAAGCGTAACATGTTCATGGCGCACCTAGCGGCTGCCCTCGTGCAGGGTGGCGGTCCGACAATCGCCGTCCACTGCCTGGACCTCGACCGCTTCAAAATGATCAACGATACGCTCGGGCATGCGATCGGAGACCTCCTTTTGAAGAAGGTCGCCGATCGCCTCACCAGCGCGTGTCGAAAGGGCGACATCGTTGCGCGCCTGGGCGGCGACGAGTTCGTCGTTCTTCAGCACGACGTTCGAGAGGCTAAAGAAGTGGAGAAGCTCGCGGCCCGCATCGTCGACCTTATCGGACGAACCTATGTTCTGAGTGGCCATACGATCAATATCGGAGCAAGCGTCGGCGTCACGCTACAAGGCAGCCTGACCCAACCCCGCGACATCTTACGCAATGGAGACTTGGCCCTATACGAGGCCAAGCGCGCCGGACGCGGTCGATACCGAATGTTCGAACCCGGCATGGACGACCTTCTTCACAAGCGTCGTGAGATGGAAATCGACCTGCGGCGGGCGTTGGCACTCAAGCAGTTCGAGCTGAACTACCAGCCCATCGTCGATCTCAAGAACGACAGCTGCATCGGCTTCGAGGCGCTGCTTCGCTGGAAGCATCCGCTCAAAGGCAACATCCCGCCCCTCGACTTCATCTCACTGGCCGAAGAAAACGGTCTGATCGTCAAGATCGGCGAATGGGTGCTTCGCACAGCCTGCATCGAGGCGGCGTCCTGGCCCAGTGACATGATCGTAGCGGTCAACGTTTCACCCCTGCAGTTCAAGGCCGACGCACTTCTAGAGACTGTCGCATCCGCCCTGAATAAGGCCGGACTGCCGGCCCATCGACTGGAGATCGAGATTACCGAAGGCGCTCTCCTAGATGACACGGACAACGTCCTGGCGACCCTTCATGCGCTGCGCGATCTTGGCGTAAAAATTTCGATGGACGATTTCGGCACCGGGTATTCGTCACTGAGCTACCTGCAGAAATTCCCGTTCAATAAGATCAAGATCGACCGCTCGTTCGTTGCCAGCGCGAATGCCGACAGCAGAGCGATCCTCCGTGCGGTCGCGGGTCTGGGCGCCAGTCTTGGCATGGCCATCACGGCCGAGGGCGTAGAGACCGCCGAGCAGCTTGCACGCATTCGAAGCAAACGCTGCACCCATGTTCAAGGCTACCTGACAGGCCGTCCCATGGCGGCGGATCTGATCGCGGCCTTTCTGGAAAAACCCAACGCCGACAGGAATGGAGATCCTCTATGAACCAAGGCTTGCACCGGCTCGTCTACTACAGCCGCAACCACCTATCCGATGACAGCACCAGTTTCACGGCGAATGTCGCGGACATTCTGGCCAAGAGCCGAACCAACAACACCCGTGACCAGATTACCGGAGCACTGCTTTTCAACGCCGGTTGTTTCGCGCAGGTCCTCGAAGGTCCGCTCGAAAACGTCGAGGCCGCGTTCGAACGGATTCAGCAGGACGACCGGCATGGCGACGTTTCGCTGCTTGCGCTCGACCCGATTGAGAGCCGCAGCTTCCCGAACTGGGCTATGGGTTTCGTCGGCACGTCCGCCACGGACGCCGCTCGGTTCGCTGGCATCGGTGCATCCAGCGGCTTCGATCCGTCGTATCTCAGCGGCGATCAAATCCATACGCTGCTGCGTGACTTGACGATCGAAGAAGAGGCGGCTGTGTGAAAACCTTCACAAGAGATAGGGTATGACCCGTTTCAGAAGTTAAAACTGGCGCCTCATATTGTTGGGGATGGGCCGAAGGCGGCCTGTCCGCTTTCGAGGTAGTCGAGCGAAAAGTTGCCATTCCGCAAACGATCCTTCATTGCCGCGACGTTTCGAGTGCCTTTTGAGAGTAGCCATTTAGAAGTAAGGAAAGCTTCCCGCCTTGCCGTCTTGCGATTATGCATCGCGTTGTAGCAGGTCGGCGAGTACGTTTCCTCAAAGATTGCGGCTACCCAGTGGTGTCGCTGGTGATGCACGCTTCTTCCATGAATAGGGAGCACCTTACGCTGCGTTCGATCTGCTTTGGGTTGGAGGTGCAGTTCATGCTTGAGGACGTGTCGCATGCCGTCGGGTGGTTCGCGATGATCACCGTGTCACTCCTCTTGGTTCGTACGCAGACTAGGCTCCGTCGCGTTGAGATGCATGCGGCCGCTCTCGAGGAACACGTCTCCTGGTACAAGCGCGCTCTGCACATGGCCGGGATAGGCGTTTGGGAATGGAACATGCGCGATGACGAGTGGCGCTGGTCTGAGCGCATGTACGAAATCATGGGCTTCCCGTCTTCGGAAGCGCCGCCTAAGAACGAGGCCTACTACAAACGCATCCCCGAAGCTGATCGGCATATTACGTACGCTAGAGAAGGGGAATGCGTCGGCGGTCGGCAGAGCCTTCGTAACGAGTACCGCTTCGACACGCCCGACCGTGGCATCCGCTGGGTACGCGATGCCGGCGATGCAGTTCTGGATGACGAGGGCAAGCCCACGCACATGCTCGGCGTGACGATCGACATAACGGACGAGAAGGCTAGCCTTGGGCTTTTGGAGCGGCGCGCGTCTACGGATGAGCTGACCGGCATTCCGAACCGCGCTGCCCTCCTGCACTATATGCAGCAAGCCGTTGTGACCTCTTCGGCGGAACGCAACATCGCCGTCACCTTCATTGACCTCAACGGCTTCAAGGCGGTCAACGATAACTTGGGACACGAGGCAGGGGATGACCTCCTGCGACGTGTCGCGACAGCCCTGCGTGCTGCGCTTCCACCCGAGACATTCGTCGCTAGGTTCGGCGGCGACGAGTTCGTATGCGTTTGCTGGACGTCTCCGACCGAGACCAGAAGCGACCTAAAGGCGATGGAACAGACCCTTGAGCGCGTATTCACGAGCATCATGGTGGATGGCTTGGATATGACGGTCGGGGCAGCCGTCGGCATGACGGTATCCGGCAACGGCTCGACCGCGGGCAGCCTGATCAAGGACGCAGATGGGGCGATGTACGAGGCGAAGGCGACCGGACGTTGGTTCGCGATGCGTACGGCCACCGTGCCAGATCAGGACAATTAATCGTCTGCTCACCGAGTAAGGACGACGCGGCAGCGCATATGAACGTCCCCTGCTGTTTAGTGTCGTCTGAAAGCGGGCCGACTGGAATTAAGCCTCCCCTGCCTTCTGATCGGTTTCAGATTTGGCCCGAAAGCGGGAAGTCAGCTTTCTGCTAGATCGCGCGGGAAGCTGCTGTTTTGGAAACGACCCTTCGCTGCCTTTTTGAAGCCTTAAACGCCTTCCCAAAAGCGGTCATCCGAACGCGCGAACAGTGTCCCGCTTATCCGTTTCCGTTGGACCATTTTGAAAAAGCGCATTTCAGGAACGATTTTTGGGAACGGGGAAGCCGCCTTCGGCCTGTCGTTGGAGCGCAGCACGAGCTTTCCTACTTCACGTTCCTTATCGGGAAGCCCTGTAGCGAAGCCCGTCCACCAGCAGCGATACCAGCAAGCGCGCTTGCGCCGGATCCTGGTTGCTTCCCGCGCGACAAAGATGAGCCACGGCGCGCAGCAGGTCATGCGGGCGGGCATCCGCCCGCACTTCGCCGGCAGCCACAGCCGCGTCGAGCAGCCCTTGCAGGGCGGGTTCGAGATGCCGGTCGAAATAGGCAGGTAACGCCTCGTAGGCTGAACCACCGGAGTAGAGCGACGACGCCAGGCCCCGCTTGGCGACGATGAAATCGACGTAGTGCTGCATCCAACGGTCCAGCGCTTCCCCGGGTTCGAACCGTTCGAGCAGAGTTGGGGCCTCGGCAGCACAGGCGTCCACCTCGTGGCGAAAGACGGCGGCGATCAGATCGGCACGCTGGGGGAAGTGACGGTAGATCGTCCCTACGCCGACACCAGCCTTCTCCGCAATGTCCCGCATCGGCGCATCGATTCCCGACGTGGCGAAGACTTCCCGCGCCGCCTGCACGACGGTGCCGATGTTGCGGCGGGCATCGGCGCGGACGCGACGACCGCCCGTTTCTCCCTCTGCTGCCTGATCTTCGTTTCGCGCCACAATCACCACCCTTGCTAACCGGAACACCGTTCCGTATAAGCAAGCGGACGGGCGTTCCGTTTCTATCGAATGCCTGCCCATCTGACTAGGGATGCAAGGATCGACAGCATGACAGAAGATCGCGTTGCGCTCGTGACCGGGGCCAATCAGGGGATCGGCCTTCAGATCGCTAAGGACCTAGCCGGAAGGGGAATGACCGTCCTCGTCGGCGCACGCGACTTGGCGAAGGGCGAAGCCGCCGCCCGGGAAGTCGGCGGTCGTGCCCACGCCGTGCAGATCGACGTGACGGATCAGGCATCGATCGACGCCGCAGCCGCGCGGATCCGCCGCGAGTTCGGCCGCCTGGACGTGTTGATGAACAACGCCGGCGTTTCGCGCGCCAAGTCGAACCAGCCGTTCGGTGAGGCGGTCAAGACCAACCTCTTGATCGATGCACCCGTCGACGATGTGCGGGTGGTGTTCGAAACCAACGTGTTCGGCGTCATCGCCGTGACCCAGGCGATGTTGCCGCTGCTACGCGAAGCCCCCGCCGGTCGGATCGTCATCACCGGCAGTTCGGGAGCGTCGCTGACGCTGAACTCCGACCCGTCGAACACCCATCGGCGGATGTTCGGCAACTATTCCGCATCGAAGACCGCAGCCCACGCGGTCATGCTCGCCTTCGCGCTCGCACTCGAAGACACCAACATCAAGGTCAACGCCGCCTGCCCGGGATTCACGTCCACCGGCCTCAACAACTTCAACGGCACACGTAGCGTTGAGGAAGGCGCGCGCGAGCCGGTTCGCCTCGCGTTGATCGGCGAGGATGGCCCGACCGGCACCTTCTCCGACGAGAACGGCCTCGTCCCCTGGTGATCGGCATCCGCCTCTACGCCCCCCTTCCTTCTCGTCACGGCGGCTTCGGACACGGATCTCACCGTCTTACTGGGCGATGGGGTGTCGAACGAAATCCTGTCGGACCGTCACGCCTTTTGTCCGCCCGCCGGCACGAACCACCGGTTGCGGTTCTGGACACCCATCTGCAAGCCTTGGAGCTTTTGCGCGACCCCTCCCACGTTCGCGATTACCGATCATCCGAATCGGTGGCGAGGCTGGAGGGATCCGGCTTTCGGATCGACGATGTGCAGGTCTGGCGGCTGCGCATGGAGTTCGTTTCGACTAACATCCGCACACAATCCTAAAGAACGACTGGCTGAGTCCTTAACTTCGGTCCTCTAACGTTCTGCGCTGGAGGTATTTCGCGTGGATCTGGTCCTCACCTGCCTTGGCGTCCTGAACGATCCGGCTCTACTGACGCTGGCAACGGTGGTTTGCGTGATCGGTGTGCACGGATCGTTCTCTGTTGCGCGTCAGGCGGGACGTTGCGAGGGCGCCGCACGCCGCAAATGGGCTGTTCTGTCATTGGTGGCTGCCGGCTGCACGGCTTGGGCGACCCACATGGTGGCGTTGCTCGCTTTTCAGCCCGGAATGCAGTCTGGCTTCGAGCCTGTCACCACGGCGCTCTCGCTCGTGCTGGCCATTTTGGGCATCGGGGCCGGACTGATGTTGGCGCTCGGACGGCGTGAGCGATGGCGACGCTTTGGTGGCGGCGTCGTGATCGGCCTCGGCGTTACGGTTCTCCACTATGTCGGTCAAGCGGCCTACGTCGTGCGTGGCCATGTCCAGTGGGACCACGAACTCGTTGCGACAACCATCTTGGTCAGCCTGCCGCTGTTTGGGTTGGCGACGCTTGCGTCCGTCGAGCGAAAGCGTGTGGTCAACTCGATGAGTGCACCCTTGCTGGTGTCGGCTATCGCCATCCTGCATCTTGGCGGCATGGCCGCAATGCGCTTGACGTTCGACCCAGGCGTTCCTCTACCCGCTTGGACGGTTGCACCGGAGCATCTCGCCCCGGTTGTCGCGATCGTTTCGTTTGGTCTCCTGTCCGTTTCCGTTATTGGCGTTCGCCTAACCCTCAACGCCAAAATCAAGCTGCGTACCGAGCGCGTCCGGCTGGGAGAACTGGCCAACCTTGCACTGGAGGGCTTGGCGATCTGCGAGGACGAGCGGATCATCACCGCCAACGATAGCCTTGCCAAGCTGTCAGGTTTCCGGCGGGACGATCTGTCGGGCATGGCGCTCAGCACGCTCGTGCCCAATTTCGATTGCCTGAGCCTGCCTGAGCGTGAGGAAGTGGATGCCGATCTCGTCTCGGTGTTCGGCGATCTCGTACCCGTTCGCGTGCTGCGCAGCGACGTGCGGCTAGCGGGACGGCTGCAAACCGTCATCGCCTTTCGCGATCAGAGCGAGCGTCTGCGCAGCGAGGCACGTATTCGAACGCTCGCTTTCGCCGATGCGTTGACTGGCCTTGCCAACCGTCCCCGCTTTCACGACACCCTCGCCGAACTAGTTGAACAGAACCAGGCGAGCGGCTTGCCCTTCTCGCTCGTTGTCTTCGATCTGGATGGCTTCAAGAGCGTCAACGACGCGTACGGGCATTCGGGCGGCGATGAGGTTCTGCGCGTGGTCGCCGAGCGCGTGCGGGCCCTCGTCGATCCGAGCCATCTTATCGCCCGCTTGGGCGGCGACGAGTTCGCCGTCCTTCTCCCTGGTAGCGCGGACCCTCTGGAGGGTACATCGATCGGGCAAAGGATCATTCAGGCGGTCGAGACGCCCATCACGATCGAACACCAGATCGCTCATATCTCGGCCAGCGTCGGCGTAATGCCCTCACAGATCGAGCACGTCGGCATAGCCGATCTCATGTCTGGTGCAGACCTTGCCCTCTATGACGCAAAGGCGAATGGGCGCGCGCGAGTCAGACTCTTTACGCCCGAACTACGGCGCGCTTCAAACGCGCGGCGAAGTGTTGCCGAGGACCTCCAGGAAGCTTGGGACAAGAGGCACTTCGAACTTTACTATCAGCCGCAGGTCGATCTGACCGACGGCCGTCTTGTCGGCGCAGAGGCGCTGATCCGGTGGAATTATCCCTATAAGGGTGTGCTATCTCCAGCTGCTTTCCTGTCGGTCCTGGAGGCGGGGCATCTGGCGTTACCGGTGGGCGACTGGATCCTGCGCACAGCCTGCCGGGACGCCATGAAGATACGGGCTGGTCGGGATGATTTTCGCATTGGTGTGAACCTGTTTGCTGCGCAATTGCGGGCACCCGGCTTCGTCGAGGAGGTCGAGGACGCTTTGCAAACGACGGGGCTGCCGGCGAGCGCATTGGAGTTGGAAATCACCGAGAACATCGTCTTGCGCAACGAGCGAGTGATCGAAAGCAACCTCGCCCGGTTGCGTGCGATGAGTGTGGGCATCGCCTTCGACGATTTTGGAACAGGCTTTGCGTCGCTGACGATGTTGAAGCAGCTTCCCATAACCCGGCTGAAAATCGATCGATCGTTCATCCGGGACATCGAGACGGACGAGAAGGATCAAGGCATCGTTGATGCCATCGTCCGCATGGCCCAAGGGTGTCGACTGGATGTCATTGCCGAGGGTATCGAGACCCGGGGCCAAGCGGATTACCTGCAGGGACGCGTTGCCGAAGCGCAGGGTTATCTCTTCGGCAAACCCATGGGGTTCGAGGCGTTCGAGGTGCTGTATCGGATGCAAGCACAGCGCTGCGAGGCGCGACTTACCGCGTGATGTCTTGAGATACGGCAGGGGGAGCGGTTGGATCTGCCTTCGTCGTCAGAGGCCGTCGGGACGCGAGCTCGGCGAAGGAGGTATGGCACAACGCTCAGTGAGACAGGGCTGGAAGAACCAAGGAATGGCAGAGCGCGATCAAGCGAAAAAAGCTGTTTTGGATCCAGTCTACGAACTCCCATACGCGCCCGTAGCTGATGGCTGCATCCGGAGGCCCGACAGATGGCAGCATCCGACATCGTGCCACCCGACAAAAACCACTTGCATCCCGGGGGCATTCACAGATGCCATTCAGCTTTCGACTGATGGCAGAAGCTAGAGTGGTTTCCGAACCGATTGGAACCATTGTCATCGCCCTGGCGGGCGACCGCTCTAGGGCGCGCGTCCGGACGGCGCCTGGGTCGCCGCGTCGGAGGCTGGGAGCGCCAAGCGGCCGTCTAGCAGCGTCTGAAGGAGGAGGCGAGCGGAGGATGGTGCGTCCAGCCGGTCCGAAGGGATGTGCAGGTCCGGCGCGAGCGGGCGCTCGTAATCAGACCCGATCCCGGTGAACAGTCGCAGGGCGCCGGACCGCGCGCGGGCGTAGAGGCCTTTGGGATCGCGACGGGCGCAGGTTTCGATCGACGCATCGACGAAGACCTCAAGAAACCGGACAGCGCCGACGATGCGCCTGGCCTCGTCCCGGTCGCGACGATAGGGCGAGATCAGCGACACGATGACGATCAGACCTGCATCCGCCATCATGTCAGCGACATGGGCGACGCGGCGGACATTCTCGCTTCGATCGCCGTCGGTGAAACCGAGATCGCCGTTCAGGCCGCGGCGCAGGTTGTCGCCGTCCAGCACGACAGTGCTAAAGCCCAGGTCTTGAAGCCGCAGGTCAACCTGATCGGCGATCGTGCTCTTTCCGGCGCCCGACAGGCCGGTCAGCCAGACCACGACGGGACGCTGCCCCAGAAGCGCTGCTCGACGCTGCGCCCCGACCTGGAGCGTCTGCTGCGGCGTTGCGTCGAATGCTATTTCGGAATCGCACGCGCTCATGCTCGACATCTCCTGGAGCCTGTTCTGGAGCATAGACACGCCTTCCTCCACCCGTACCGATCTGCCGGGCAGGGACCGAATGGAGGCGGGAGCGGTGCTGCCGGCAAAACCGGCGACGCCCGCCGTCCGTTCGGAGCGGACGACCCGAAGGGATGAGTAAGCGACGTCATCCACAGCGTCAGCAAGATTTGCGCTGATCCGACACAAGACCTGTTCATGTTCCGGAACAACCTCTAGACCGAGCGCGCGATGTCGTAGCCGAACAGGTGTTCGACGTCGGGATCGAGCTGTGAGCGCACGAAATCGACGTCTTCGGGCGTCAGCGGGTCGTACCGCCGAGGCTGGAACGGGGTAAGCCCGTTGCCCTTGTAGGATTGGAGCGCGGTGAGGTCCGCCTGATGTGCGCGGCCGAGCGCTTGCGCGAGCGCGTCGAGCACCACGTGCGGCGTGGATGCGAGGACGGCCTGGTCGA
Organism: Aureimonas sp. AU20; assembly: GCF_001442755.1. Classification (NCBI taxonomy): domain Bacteria; kingdom Pseudomonadati; phylum Pseudomonadota; class Alphaproteobacteria; order Hyphomicrobiales; family Aurantimonadaceae; genus Aureimonas; species Aureimonas sp. AU20. The sequence continues at coordinate 49,978 of NZ_CP006371.1, forward strand.
GCAGCGCCAGATGGTTGCATCGTGTCGTCAGTTCGCTCCACGACCGCAGCTTCGCCGCCCTCTTGCGCAGCGCGTTCGCGAACCGGAGCCGTGTCGCGGGATCGCGCTCGTGCAGCATCTCGCGGCCGAACAGGGGATGGCGCGGTTCGATCCCGCCGAACTCAGCGTCCCAGTAACTGTGCCATTCCGCTCGCAGGAACTGGGAGAAGGCCAGCGTCTTCAGATCGGGATGGGCGTGCCAGGGCTGGCGATGCAAGCTGCGGATCCAGTCGAACGGATCGCGCGCCACGACCATGATGAGAACGTTGGCTGGAAACAGGATCTGTTCGGGGACGAACCAGTGCTTGAACCCGTAAAAATCGGTGATCGCCTCGGCCCCAAAATTGGTGGAGACGAGCTTGCGAAGGACGTTGGTTCCGCTGCATCGCTGGCCGAAGATCTGCACTTGGTCCACCGGTTCGGGCGCGGTGTGCCAGAGGCGAAAGCCAGGGGTTGGCTGGACCCAACCGGCGTACTCGAGTCCCTCCAGGCTTGGTTGCAGACTCGTTGATGGCATAAGGTCCCTCGTGTTCCCTTTCCGAGCCTGTGTAGAGAGAGGGTCCCGCGAGCCGCAAGCTGACCTTAAGCCGCAAGGCCGACGCGCGTCGCTCGGCGGCAGCGGCCGGACGGATGGTCGGGCGGCCCCTGTCGGCTTGCGGGCGGATGGGGTTTAGACGACGCCGACGGGGAGAGCGGGGTGCCGACACCTCCGGCCCCCGCGCCGCGCTAGAGCGATTTCCGCTCGGATGGGATCATGAGCACGGAATGGATGTGAGTTCGCAGCCAGGCGGGAGGAGGAAGCGATGCCGTGGCATCCTGACCAACGAACAAAGCCGCTGCGCGTCGATAGTGGACCGGCAGCTTCCGTGCCGATCGTGATGAAAGCGGCTATTCCGCTATCGACTCATTTGAGACGCTAAGACGGGCCAGACAGCGACGCAAAGTCTCGGTTGCTATGCCCAAAGGCTTCGGGAACCAAACCAAACGGGATCTGTATTTGTGTCAGCGGATCGTGAACGTTCAGGCCATTGTGACCTCTAAGACCGGAGCGCTTTCGATTTAGGCCAACCCAACCCAACCCAACCCAGCCCAGCCCAACGTTCACGGAGACGTTCAGTGACCGAAGCCCTCTCGCCGCCCGATCAGAACCACGCCGAAGCGGTAACGAAAGTCGGCAAGATGATTGCCGCCAACAAGATTTGCATGCTCACCACGAGGGGTGAGGACGGCGAAATGCTGTCGCGTCCCATGGCGGTGGTGGAACGCGAGTTCGATGGGACACTCTGGTTCGTATCGCACGATAACACGCGTAAGGCCCGGCAGATCGGTCGCGAGTCGCGCGTCAACGTCACATACGCCTCCGGAAGCGAGTGGGTTTCCGTCAATGGCCGGGCGGAGATCGTGCGCGACGTCGCAAAACTGAAGGAGATGTGGGACGCCGGGGTCAAGGCGTGGTTCCCGGAAGGACCGGAGGATCCGAACACTGTCCTGGTCAAGGTCAGTGCCGAGGGAGCCGAGTACTGGGACGCGCCTAGCGGATCGCTGGTTTCGTCCGCCCTTTCGTTCGTGAAAGCTGCGGCAACCGGAGAACCATATAAGGTCGAGAACGAACGCATCGGGATTTGAGCCTAATTTGACATGGGAACCCCGTACCGCGCTTGGCCAACTGGGCTCCATGCGGTGCGGGGCGCATGTTCAGCGGAGCCACCCCAGCGGAAGTGTCATTCGGAGCGATGAAGCTGGGCTTCCGATCGAACCGATGCCAGATCTGCGTGCGGTCCAATCGGATCGTAGCAGGGCAAACTGCATCGTGTTCTCAAAGACGGCTGTCCGCGCATGCCCCTGACGAACGACACGTACTCTTTGGACAGACCTTCACGGCTTATCACGAGACGCTGGCAGAAACGTTCGCGGAACGCTGCGGTCAGCGGAAGTTCGAGTGATGCAATCCCCAAAAGTAATGGGCTGCGCCGTCCCTCCAGCCCTGTGCCAGCTTAAGGTCCGACAACTGTGCTCAAGCAGTTTCCAGGAAAGGTGAAGCCATGTCCCCGACCGTTCTCGAAGCCAGTCCTATTACGGACGCCGAGAAGGAAGCCTTGGCGCTCTCGATGATCGAGGTCTCGAAGCTGACCCGTGACCTGCTCATGATGCATCTGGCGACCATCGCCCTCTCGCCGGGTGAAGACGATTACATGCTCGCGCTCAACCCCCGCGCCCCCACCGATCTCACGGAGGCCGCCGATGAACTTGGTGTGCGTCGGCTCATCGCTGCGAAGGCCTATGAACGGCTGTTGGTCCGGAACTTGGTCGAGATCGATGGCAACACGGTCACCCTTACGAAGTCCGGCAACGAAATCCGCTCGCAGATCTCGACCGTCTACCGCATGGTCGGCGAGGACATTGCAGACCGGCTAAGCGCCAACAGGATTGAAGTCGTGAAGGGTGTTCTGGCCGAAGCCAAACGGAACATGAAGCGGGCGTTCAAGCGGAAAGGTTAAGCCCACGATCCAGGCAGGAAGCGCGCGAGCCGGAAGACATCCCGAATGTTCCAAAGGGCCGAAAGCTTCCTGTCCGCTTTTTGCAAAACGGACGTGAAAGCTGCCGTTCTGCATTTGCCCCCTCTCAGACGTTCGATCCCGTGATCACTACGTCCCAACAGCGGACATGCGCACTCGCTTGGCGTAGGGTGCTTCCAGCTAACAGGCTGGGTCGTCGAGTTCATGAACGTTCAAAAGGGCTCCCAAGGCGAACCATGGAAGCGGCTCCTGCCTCTCGCGCGCCGCGATACGCGCTCACTCGGGCGTGAGAACGATGTTCCCTCGGTCTACGCCTTCGTCGCCCGCCACCGTGAACACTTCAAGGCGATGACACTTCCCAGCGACGGGCTCGTCCTGCTGCTCGAAGGCACGAAGGAGGTCCGGTTCGGCATCGACCAGACGACCTATCATCCTGGGGAGGCCTTCGTCGCGAGCGCGGGCGTCACGATGGACGTCACCAATCTGCCCGACCCCGCGTCCGGCCAATACCGCGCCCTCTTCGTCCGCCTGCCGCGCCCCTTGATCGTCGAGGCCGCCCGGCGCTGGCCCCAGTTCGTTGGCCGATCGACGTTCGAGCCAAGGTTCCTCCCAATGGATTCGACGCTTGTTGATGTGCTGCTCCACGCGTTCGGAGCGGACGATCGAGCGATCCGCCATCCCATCTCGCCGCAACTTGCACAGCATCGCTTTCTCGAACTGGTTCTCGTGCTGGCCGAACGGGGCGCGCTGTCGCTGACCCCCAAATACGCCGGGCAGTCGACCGTCGATGCCCTCCGTCAAATCGTGCGGCATCGCCTGCACCATCCCTGGACCGTAGCCGAGGTCGCCCAACACCTCGACTGCTCGGCGGCAACCCTGCGGCGCCGGTTGGTGGCCGAAGGCCAGAGCTTCGCAAAACTCCTCCTGTCCGAGCGCTTGGCTGCGGCCCGCATCCTGCTATCCGAGCGCGGTGCCGACGTCGCCGACACGCTGGCGGCCACCGGCTTCGCGTCGCGCTCGCACTTTGCCGCGCACTACCGTCGCCTGTACGGCGAAGGGCCCTCGAGCGCCCGCCATCGCCAGAGGGAACCATCGAAATCGTTTTGATCGTTTCCGGCGCATTCCTGATCGTTTCCGGCCGCCTCGCATGCCCTGCGGCAGGTAGCTTTTCGGTGTCCAATCCACCCGGAGCCAGCCCATGCGCGCCTCGACCTTTGCGTCCGTCCTCGCCTTCGCCGCCCCCTTCTTTCTAGTCACGGCGGCGTCGGCCACGGATCTCACCGTTTCACTGGGCAATGGGGTGTCGAACGGGATCATGCCGGACCGTCACGCCTTCTGTCCGTCCGCCGGCACGAACCCAGCCGACATCAGCCCTGCCGTCGCGTGGTCCGCAGGACCGAAAGGGACGCAGTCCTATGCCCTGCGCATGCAGGACCCGGACGTGCCTGCGGCGCTCGACCAGATCGAGCAGCCCGGCGTCGTCATCGCGAAAGATGCGCCGCGCATCAGCGTTGACCATTGGGTCTTGGCGGACATCCCGGCCGACAGGCGCTCGCTCCGAGAAGGCGAGGACAGCGACGGCTTCACCAAAGGCGGCAAACCGACCGGTCCGACAAGCTACGGCGTGCGTGGGTCGAATGTCTACGCCAGCTTCCTAGCCTCCAAACCCGACATGGCGGGTCCCTATGGCGGCTACGACGGTCCCTGCCCACCGCGCAACGACAAGCGACCGCATCGCTACGTCGTCGAGGTTTTCGCGCTCGACATCGAGCGTCTCGCGCTGCCCGATGGGTTCACGGGCGACCTCATGGCGAACGCCATGGAGGGGCACATTCTCGCACGAGGCGCTGCATCCGCCACCTACAGCCGATGGGAGGACACGAAGTGAGCCCTAGCCAGCACGACCTTGCCGCCAACCAGTTCAGCCCGCAAGCCGACGCCTATGTCGCCAGCCCCGTACATGCTGGCGGCGCCGACCTCGATCGGATGCGTGCCCTGGCCGCCGCGCGCCGTCCGGCTCGGGCGCTGGATCTGGGAACGGGCGGGGGGCATGTCGCCTATGCCCTGGCGCCCCATGCCAGAACGGTGGTCGCCTGCGACCTGTCCCCCGACATGGTCGCGGCCGTGGAGCGGGAGGCGGCGCGCCGGACCTTTGCGAACGTGACGGGAAGGGTCGCACCCGCCGAACAGTTGCCCTTTGCCGACGGTGAGTTCGACCTCGTCGCCAGCCGCTTCTCCGCTCATCACTGGGCCGACATGGCCTGCGGCCTGCGGGAAACACGGCGCGTGCTGAAGGTCGGTGGAACGGCGGTGTTCGTTGACGTTATCGCACCACCGGTTGCCGCTTTGGACACCCATCTGCAAGCCGTGGAGCTTCTGCGCGACCCCTCCCACGTTCGCGATTATCGACCATCCGAATGGGTGGCGACGCTGGAGGGAGCCGGCTTCAGGATCGACGAGATACAGGTCTGGCGGCTGCGCATGGAATTCGCTTCGTGGACGGCGCGCATCGCCACGTTGCCCGCCTCCGCCGCAGCGATCCGATCGCTGCAAACCAGCGCCGCAGCGACGACGACGGCCTACTTTGCGATCGAGCCGGATGGGTCCTTCGAATTGGATGTGGCCTGGTTCGGAGCAACCGCTTTCTAGGCCGCCTGATAGTCCGCTTCCCACCTGTTTCGACTTGAAACGGACTATCGGCTTTTCATCCTTCTTCGCCATCTGTCGACCCGGGTGAATCGGGCCGAAAGCAGACCGGCAGCTTTCAGTGTGATCGAGCGGAAAGCCGCCGTTCCGCTGTCGACCCTTTGCAGACGAACGGTCCGTTTGCTGGTAGGACGGACCGCATGACGGACCAGGCCAACATCCACGTGCAGCGCGCCGATCATATCGGCTTCGCGGTCGCCTCCCTCGATGAGGCCCTTCGGTTCTGGGTCGATGGGCTTGGTGCACGGCTCGTGCGCACGGGCGAGATGGGTGGCGAATTCCTTGGTCAGGTGACGGGCGCGCATGGAGCACAGGTTCGCATGGCGATCGTCTCGCTGGCGGATCAGACGATCGAACTCTTGGAATATCGGGGGTTGGATCGGCCAAACGTGCCGGCGAAGCCGTTCGACCCGGGTTTTGCGCATCTGGCCCTCGTGGTCGATGATATCGACGGGCTCCTTGCGCGAATTGGCCCCTACGGCTGGACGGCGCAAGGCAAGCCGCAACCGATCACTAGCGGCGCGCGGGCCGGAACGCGGGTGATCTACGCCGTTGGTCCTGACGGCGCGACGATCGAGTTCATGCAACCGCCAGCTATCGCGCAAGACTACTGATTTCGCTGGATCAGCGTCCGCTTTCCACCCAGTTGAGCCGATTGGCGAGGAGGAAGCAGACGTTCCGGAGTGGTCCATCCGCTTTCGACCCTTTGGAGACGTCCGAGGGCGTGTCGGCCTGCTCTGCGAACCTGCCAATCTAGTGGGCTACACCCGGCAGCCCCCGGAGGAAGGTGACCAGTTCGTCGACCAGCAGGCGCACGCGCTGAATACGCAGACGGCCCGGCACGGCTAGGATCGACAGAGGAACGGGTTCGGGCGCGTAGTCTGGAAGAACCCTTTCCACGACGCCGCTTTCAAGGAGGTCGTCGACCAGCCAAAGGTGGGCGGGCGCGATACCCCGGCCCAGCGCGATCGCCTCGCGTGCCGCCAGCCCATGATCCATAAGCAGTCGGTCTCCGAAAGGCAGGGTCGCGGTGCTCCGGTCCGGACCCCGCAGGACCAGCGTTCCGCTATCGGCTACGTTGCTCATGCGGATCGTGCGGTGGAGTCGCAAGTCGTCCGGTGATGTAGGCGTCCCATGTCGTTCGAGATAGTCGCGCGCGGCGACGAGGATGCGATGCGACGCGCCGACGTGCTTGCGATGCATCGAGCTGTCGGCCAGCGCCCCAAGCCGGATCGCGATATCGGCGGCCTCTTGAACGAGGTCGATCCGCACGTCGGACAACTTGAGGTCGATCTCGACACGGGGATACCGGTCCTGGAAGGCGAACAGGGCGCGCGCGACGTGACGGACACCGAGCGCAGCGGTGCAGGAGACGCGGACCGAGCCCGACAAGGCGTCGCTCGCCTGGTGCAGGCCCTCGCCCGCCTCGTCCACCAGCCGAAGGATGACGCGGGCGTCCTCCTGATAGCGCGCGCCTTCTGGTGTCAGGGTAAGGCGGCGCGTCGTGCGGTTGATCAAGGTGGTGCCCAGCGCCTGCTCGAGTTCCGCCACATGCCGGCTCACAGTCGCCTGACCGAGGCCTTCCTCGCGCGCGACCGCCGAGAAGCTGCCGCGTTCCGCCACTCGGACGAAGCTGCGCATGCGCTCCAGCGTAACGTCGGATCTATCCACGAAACGGAACGATCATATGCATTGGCTCCAGCTTCCAGATGAACGTGTGAGCATCTAGCTCCGTGGTCTGAGAACCGGAAGAGGTGCCGTCCCATGAACGTCCTAATCGTCTCCGCCCATCCCGAGCCCCGCTCACTGACCAACGCCATGCGCGATGCGGCGGCGGAACAACTGCGTAGTGACGGGCACGCCGTGCGCGTTACCGATCTCTACGCCGCCGGCTGGAAGAGCGAAGTCGACCGCGCAGACTTTCCCACCCTGCCTCCCGGGCAGCGCCTGCGGGTGCCGCAAGCCTCCGGCGAAGCCTTTGCGTCAGGCGCACTGACGGGGGACGTCGTGCAACAGCAGGAAGGCCTGTTGTGGGCCGACGCCCTGATCCTGGCCTTCCCGCTCTGGTGGTTCTCGATGCCCGCGATCCTGAAGGGATGGATCGATCGGGTCTATGCCTATGGCTTTGCCTACGGCGTCGGCGAACACAGCGACACGCGCTGGGGCGACCGCTACGGAGAGGGACGTCTGGCCGGCAAACGTGCCATGCTCGTCGTCACCGCCGGCGGTTGGCCTTCGCACTACGGGCCGCGCGGCATCAACGGACCGATCGACGACCTCCTGTTTCCGATCCAGCACGGGGTCCTGTTCTATCCCGGCTACGAGGTTCTGCCGCCCTTCGTGAGCTACCGGGCCGACCGGATGGACGAGGGAGGCTTCGAAGCTACCTCACAGGAGTTGCGTACGCGTATGACAGACCTGTTCACGGACACGCCGATACCCTTCCGTCGGCAGAACGGGGGCGACTACGCGATCCCGACGATGGAACTGCGCCAGGAAGCTGCACCCGCGCACGTCACTGGGTTCGCGGCGCACCGCATGCCAGATTGAACGTCCGGTTCTGCTACGCGCTTAGCCGGGAGCGGACCGTCGCCTTTCCACCCTCCCCTGCCTTCCAGTCGGTTTCAGATAAGGGCCGAAATCGGACCGGCAGCTTTTGGGCACGATAAGCGGCAAAGCTGCCCTACGGTTTCAACCCGAAGGAGAAGCTACCCGAGCGGGGGCGGTCATGGTTGGAGATCCCAAGCATTCGGTTCCTGAGCCGTGTTATGGATGGAAGATCCGACCTGCAGGCCGTTCCATGACCAGACGCCCACTTCTCCACGATGCGATCGGTGCAGCGATTTCCCGAACGGCAGCGGCTGAGGTTGCAACGTCGAGCAGGACGAAGTCCGCCGGGGCGCCGATCCGCAAGCCGTAGTCACGCGCCATCAGCCGGGCGGCATCCGCGGAGACCATCGCGAAGACGGCTTCCATCTCCTCGTCGCGGGCGAGTTGCGCGACGTTGGCGTAAAGGTTCGCCATGCGGATCAGCGAGGCATCGCCGAACGGCGTGAATGGGTTCAAGACGTTGTTCGTGGCAATCGTCGCGGTAACGCCGGCTCGGCGCAGAAGGTGGGCAGGTGCCACGCCTCGCGGTACGAGGCGTCTGATATCGCGGCCGGTGAGGAACAGATCGGTCGCGGGCAGGACGGTCACGGCGATGCCGGTCGCCGCCAGTCGCCGTGCCACGGCGTCCACCGCCTCCGGCTCGATCGCCGAAAGCTTCGTCGCATGGCCGACCGAGACGCGCCCGCCGAAACCGCGCCGCTCCGTTTCCTCCATGACATGGGGAAGCGCGGACCCTTCGGGATCGAGATCTAAATCGACGTGGAAGTCGACCAGCGTTCCGAAGCGTTCCGCAAGGTCAAATATACGCCGGACATGCCCAGCGGGATCCGGATCGGTGTAGGGGCAGCCGCCGACGAGATCGGCGCCAGCGGCCAGCGCATCCGACAAAAGGTGCTCCGTCTCCGGCTCCTGCGTCAGCCCTTCCTGCGCAAAGGCGCAGATCTCGATGTCGATCGCGAAAGCGTAATCGTGCTTGATGCGCCGGATGGCGGCCAGCGAACGAAGGCCGGCGCGCGGATCGACCTCAACGAACGTGCGCAAGAGCATCGTCCCATGCAGGATCGCCTGCTCGACCAGATTGGCGGCGCGAGCGTAGACATCCTCCTCGGTGAACGCTGCCTTCGCTCGCGCCGTTTCGCGGACGGCCTCCGCCAGCGTGCCCTCGCAGATCGCGCAGCGGTCGAGGATGCAAGCCTTGTCGAGATGGATATGACAGTCGACGAAACCGGGAAACGCCAGCCGTCCCGCCGCGTCATATTCGGACGCGGCGGCATCGAGGTTTGGCGTGATCGCCGCGATCCGCCCGTTCTCGACGCCGATATCGACGAAGTCGCCGCTCGTCGCGACGCGGGCGTTGCGCAATACGAAATCCATTCGGCTCAAGTCTCCATGCTCAGGCCCAGCGCGCAGCCGTCGCTGCGAGGATCGTGCGCCCCGGTCACGTCACCCGCGTCGTCCACCGCGATCACGCCGGCTTGCCCTGCCAGAGGACTGAGATCGACCAGCGCGGACACTTCGTGGCCACGGAGCGCGAGGTCCGCAAAGGTCGTCTCACCGGCAGACGCTTCGAGCTTCAGAGCGTCTCGCGCATCGGAGAACGTGCGCCCGAGCAGGAAGCGCGGAGCAGCGAGAGCGGCCTGCGGATCGAGGCCGCGATCAATCAACCGCGCGAGCAGGAGCGCGAGCGTCTGTGGCTGGCCGTCCGCACCCTGCGTGCCGTAGACGAGGGCTGGAGCGCCGGCGCGCAAAGCTATGCCAGGGTTCAGTGTGTAGAACGGCCGTTTGCCCGGTTGCAGGCGGTTGGGTCCGGTCGCGCTTCGATCGAACGCGGCACCGCGGTTCTGCCAGAGGATACCGGTGTCGCCCGCGACGACGCCGCTCCCCCAGTCGTAATAGAGGCTTTGAAGAAGCGCGACCGAGCGACCCTTGCCGTCCACGACGCCAATGAAGGCGGTATCCCCGGTGCGGACAACATGCGGCCAGGGCAGCGCCCGATCAGCATCAACGGCAGCCGCCTTCGCGCCGAGACGCTCCGGGTTCAGCATGCGCCCCAGCGGCACGTCGGTGAAGTCCGGATCGGCGATCGCGCCGCGGTCGAGAAAGGCTTGCTTCACCGCCTCGACGACCACGTGCAGAAAGTCCGCACTGCGGTCGTCGACCCCAGCCAGCGACGGCAGCCGGTCGAGAATGCCCATGATGGCGAGCGTCGTCGCACCTTGTGTTGGAGGCGGGGGCGCCAGCAGTTCGAGCCCGCGATACTTCATCCGAAGCGGCGGCGCCTCGCGCGTCCGCGTCGCAGCCAGATCGGCGGCTCGCAGCGGTGAGCCGGCGTTCTCGAGGCCTCGGGCGATGCGCGTCGCCAGTTCGCCCTCGTAGAACTCTCGCGCTCCACCGAGAGCCACGGCGCGAAGGCTTGCGGCCACGCCTGGCTGGCAAAACGGGCGCGCCTCCTTCCCGACGGCGAACAGCGCTTCGAAGCGCGGCCATCCGCTTCGCTCGGCGGCGCGGAAATCCAGCCAGAAGCGCTGCGAGTCGGACATCGGGAAACCGCCGTCGGCCAGTTCGATCGCGTCCGCCAGCAGCATGTCGAGCCCTTCGGACCCGTCCCAAGTCCGACGTGACCAATCGAGCGCCGCGCCCCAGGAGTCGACGAGGCCGGCGCTTGTGAGCGTCGACAGGGGGCCCGCGCGTCGGGATCGGATTGGCGTCTGGTAGGAGCTCCGCAGACTGACCGATACCGAGGAGGCACACCGAGTATCCCGTACGGTCGGCCAGCATCCATACGCCGTCGCCGCCGAGCCCGCAAAAATGCGGATAGGTGACAGCGAGCGCCGCACTCGCCGCGACGGCTGCCTCGACGGCGTTGCCCCCCCTCGCCAGGACACGTGAGCCCGCTTCGCTCGCCAGTCGATGGGGGGTCGTCACCATCGCCCGGAACGGTGGGGATGCTGGCAATGGGGCTGTGGGAGGGGTCTCGGGCACGCTCAATATCGACCTACCAACGTATACTCCATGCCGCCCCCTTTCCGATGTCAGAGAAGTATGAGGTGAATCGGGTTCGTTCTTCCACCCAATCTAAGCGTTCTGCCCAATCTTGTGAGGGCCGAAAGCCGACTGGCAGCTTTCGAGCAGGCTGGGTAGAAAGCCGCCATTCCGCTGTCGACCCGTCAAGGTAATTCGAGCGACGAAAACCTATACCTGAAAGCGGCCGTAGCCGATTCCAGAACTCGTTCGCACCTCAGCGCGTCCGGGACCACCTCGACCTTTCGTCTGTAAACTACGGCATGCGTTCGAAAGGATTGAAGACGGGGGGTCTCGACGCCAAAGTGCAACAGCCCACCTACGAGCTACGGAGGAAGCTGGCAGCCCTTCGGGACGCGACCACGGGTTTTGGCCGGCTCCCCCACGGGAGATCGAGGGCAAGACCAGGGTAAGAACAGGACGACGCAACGTTCTGTCGCGCGATGAAAGCACGGCTCACGAGAATCAGGTGTGAAGCTGAGTCGCGATCTCGTTCAACGCCTTGATGATGCCCTTTGGCGGATACGGTTTGGCGAAGAACAGGCCGTTCTCGGGCATGTCTGATGCTTCTACCTTGATGCGTCCGGACGTCATGATAATCGCCACCGGTGGCCAACGGTCGCGTACGCCTCTCGCGAGCTTCAGACCGTCCATCGTTCCGGGCATCTCTACGTCGGTAAACAGGACACGGATGTCGGAATGGCGCTCCAGCAGGCGGATGGCTTGATCGGCGTTACGCGCCTCGTAGGCCGTAAAGCCTGCTTCCTCGCACAGGTCCACCGCTTCGGCTCGCACAAGAGCATCGTCTTCCACGATCAGAACGGCGTATCGGGCGGGATCTAAGGATTGGGTCATTGATGCGCGGTCAGGTCTTGAGAGCGTTTACGGGCTGCACGAGCGATCCGGTCAACGTGAAACAGATACCGGCTGGATCAAACTCAATATGGCCCTCGCCGTCGAAGTAAGAGGCAACAATGCGTTCAATCAGCTTGGAGCCGAACCCGCGCCGTTTCGGAACGATAACAAGGGGCCCCCCGGTTTCGATCCAATGAAATTTGAATCCACCGTCGGCCACGTCCCAGATCATTTCGATGCGGCCTGTCTCGTTCGATAGGGCTCCATACTTCGCGGCATTCGTCCCCAACTCGTGGATGGCGAGGCTCAGGCCGAGCGCCTGTTGCGCCGACAGGTCCGCCCTTGGGCCTGACATGGCGACGCGCTCGCCCGCCAGCCGATGCGGTGCGATCGCCGCCTCGACGACCTCTCGCACGTCGGCTTCGGAGAAATTCGTGCGCGTCAGGATGTCCTGCGCCCGCGCCAGTGCCAACAGCCGGCTGGAGATGGCCTCGCGGGCCTCTTCCCTCGTGTGGGCCTGCCGAAGTGTCTGGGTCGCGATCGCTTGCACCATGGCAAGCATGTTCTTCATGCGGTGCGACATCTCCTGCGTCAGGGCCCGCTGAGCGTCCTCCATGCGCTGACGTGCCAACGCCACACGAACCCGGTCGCTCACCTGCTCGACGAACTGACGCTCGCCGTCGGTCCAGGGATGAAGCGTGCGAGAATGCGCAAAGACCACGGCATAGAGGCGGCCGTCGAAGCTGATGGGCAGGTCGAGGAACGACCGGGTCTGGATCGCGTCAAACTCCCCATGTCTGCCGCTAGTTCGTGCGTCCTCGTAGATGTCATCGACTGCAACAATGTCACCGCGTCTGAGGTCGGCGAGGTACGATCCATAGGACGAGAACGCATGCCGCCCGACTGCGCTCGGCATACCCGGTTCGCACCAATCGGACCGAACGTCGATCGTATCCTCACGAAGGTTCACGATGCCCGAGCCCACACGATCGACTTCAAGGCCGTCGGCCATACAGCTCGCCGCCGCCGTCACGATGGTCTCCAGGTCTGACCGACCACGCAGTTCGTCCGCCAGCGTCAAAAGCGCTGCCTGGCGGCGATCACGCTTGATACGGTCCGTGACGTCCATAAAGATTACTGTGAAGCGATCATCGCCGATCGATTGCGCGACGCCGTCGTACCAACGGTCCAGCGTACCAACCCGGCGCGTGAAGCGAGCGGACTGACCGGTCTCGACGACACGCGCGAACTCGTTGACCCACTCGTCTTCAATGCCGGGAAGCAGCTCACGCACGGTCCGTCCCGCTGCCGTTCCGCGCGGTATGCCGATGATGTCATGCCAAGCATCGTTCACCGCCTCGTAGCGCCAGTCGATGACATAACCCGACGCATCTCGGATCAATTGGCCGAGGATGAAGCCTTCGCGCAAAGTCTCGAAGACGGTGCGCCAAGTGGCTTCGCTGCGAGCCAGAGCGTCCTCGGAGGCGCGCCGCTCCTCGATGTCGATCAGAACGCCTTGGAACATCGTCGGCGTGCCGTCCGGCGCACGATCGACGCGCCCGTTCGCCTCCAGCCAATAGTAGTGCCCGTCCAATCGCCGCACGCGATACTGGTGCGCATAGTGGCCACCGCGGGCAACGACCTTGCCGATCGCATCGGCCAGTCCGGCCTGATCGTCGGGATGAACCGTCTCGACGATCTGCGAGAGCGGGATGCCCTCGCGTCCCAATGCCGGATCGAGACCGATGGCCCTGGCGAACGGTTCATCGATCGTGAAACTATCGGCTCCGATGTCCCAGAACCAAGTGCCGATGATGGCGCCCGCGCCAAGCGCCAACTGGACGCGTTCGAAGTTTGCCCTTGCGACACTCTCGCTGACGCGCAGCTTCTCGGTTGCAGTGTCACGTTCCCGTTCCGCCAGTATCCGGGGCGTTGCGTCTGAGGCGATATTCAGCAAGCCTGAGATTTCACCCGTCTCGTCGTGGACAGGCGAGTAGGAAAAGTCCCACCACGTGTCCTCGGCATACCCGTTGCGCGTCATGACAAGTGGCATGGCCTGGAACGTCACGGTCTCGCCGCCAAAGACGCGTGTCACGAGGGGCTCGATGTCGGCCCAGACATCGGGCCAGACTTCGGCAAACGGCCTGCCGAGCGCCTGCGGGTGGCGGGCGCCGAGGAACGGCGCATAGGCGTTGTTGTAGAGAAAAGTTTGCTCCGGTCCCCAGGCCAAGCAGATCGCATGGCCCGAGGCCAGCATCATATCGACAATGGTGCGAAGGCTCTGAGGCCACTGCCGATGCGAGCCGAGTGGCGTGCCTGACCAGTCATGATGCGAGATCTGGTCTGCCATCGGCAGCACTTTGCCGGGGTCTTGCTCCGCGCCGGAAAATGCCCGCGCCGTCATCCTGTCGCTCAAAGGTCGAAACCGTTCCCAATCGCACACCGCTTGCGCCATTCGTAAGCGTTCCACGGCTGAGATGGAAGGATGTTCACCATTCGCGGACGACGGTTGTCGCCTGGGGCACAACTGATCGCTGACGGGCATCTTGCTGTCCCGTCGTGCAACACCGCGGTGGGGAAGTGGAAGGCTGGATGAGAACTATCCGCTTCAGACATCTCGCAGACCACTGCGCGGATGCAGCAACCTCCTGAAAGACGGACTCGCTGAAGGTAGATAGCGCCTGCCCGATCAGTTTTCCACGCGAGCATCAGCTCGATGCAACGCCTTGAGAATGGTCGCCCGTAGGTAGGGCTTGGAGAAGAATTCGCCTCCCTTCGGCACCTGGGCATCCGAAAGCTGAGTATGGCCCGAGACGATGATGATGGCGATGTGTGGCCAGCGCTTGCGCACGGTGCGCGCCAGCTCAAGCCCATCCATTTCACCGGGCATGTCGATATCGGTGAACAGGATGCCGATGTCGTCGCGGGTTTCGAGTATTGCCAGCGCCTTGGCCGCGTTCGAGGCGGCGCAGACCGGGAAGCCTTCATCCTCAACCATGTCGACGGCGTCGACGCGGATTAGGGGCTCGTCCTCGACGATCAGCACACACTTGTCAGTCACGATGTCATCCATGGTCTGCAACAGGGCGTCGGGGGCTTGGTTCCGGCGAGGTTGGCGTTTCCGTCGGAAGCTTGCCGTTGAGGACGTAGCATAGGCCCTCCGGCGTGAAGGCGGTCTCTCCGCTGCCCTCGAAGTAGGAGGGGACGATCTGGTTGGTCAAACGGGAGCCAAAGCCGCGGCGCGCAGGCTTCACGACCTCAGGGCCGCCCTCCTCACGCCATTCAAAGCGGAAGGCGCCATCGGCCCCCTGCCGCCAGCTTATGCGGATGTGACCCGTATCGTTGGACAAGGCCCCGTATTTCGTAGCGTTGGTGGCGAGCTCGTGGATCGCCAGCGATAGCCCAAGCGCGGCCTGCGACGGAAGGTCCAGACGAACGCCCTTGATCGTGACCCGGTCGTCGCTTTCCAGATGAACCTTCAGCGCGCCCCGCACCACCTCATGGATCGTGGCGCTGCTGTAGGTCGTCTGGCGCAGGAGGTCCTGTGCGTTCGACAGCGCCGCGATCCGCTGGTCGATCGTTACGGCGGCTTCCTGCTTGGTCTCGGCGTGCCGCATGGTCTGCGAGACGATGGCCTTCACCATGGACAGGGTGTTCTTGATGCGGTGCGCCATCTCGTTCTGGAGTTCGCGCTGTTGCCGCTCAGCGCGCTCCTTGGCGGCGATCAGTTCGTTGGCGTCGACCAGGGCGGCAGCCTGTTCGGTCTCGGTGGTGATATCGCGGGCACTGGAGTAGAGCTTGTCGCCCTCCGGGAAGGCGACCCAAGATAGCCTACGCCAACCGCCTGCCTTCATCCGGTATCGGTTCTCGAACTGAAGAACCGGATGACCGGCTCGCACGCGTTCGAACGCGGTCAGACTCGCCGCCACGTCGTCGGGATGGACGAAATCGTTATAAGGCTTCCCCTCGATCTCCCGGATGTTCCAGCCAAGCGCTGTCATCCAGGCCGGATTGACTCGGTCGAACGCGCCGCTCGGCATGTCGATGACCGACAGGAGGTCGGGACTGAAGCGCCAGGTCCGATCCTGCTGCGCCGTTTGCTCGGCGATGGCGGCTTCCTGTGCCCTTTCGTCGGTGACGTCGCGGGCGATACAATAGAGAAGCCCGTTCTCTGGAACCGCAGTCCAGGACAGGGTCCGGTAGCCGCGATCCTTGGAGCGGAGGCGGTTCTCGAACTCGAACGTCTCGTGGCCCGAGGCCAGGTGGCCGATCTCAGCACGTGTCTTGGCGACGTCGTCGGGATGCTCCATCCATTGCGACGTGTGCCCGACAATCTCCTCCTGCCGCCAGCCCAGCGTGCGCGTCCAGGCCGGATTGATCGAGAGCCAGACACCCTTGTCGTCGGCGACCCCCAGCATATCGCTGCAGAGCTGCCAGATGCGGTCACGCTCGGCCGTCTGCGCCGCGACCTGGCGCTCCAGGTCGGCGTTCAACTCGCGCAGCCTGTGCTCGGCAGCGCGCCGCGCGATCTCAACTTCGGTGCGGTCCATAACGCGCCGGGCAAACAGCACCTCGTCTGAGGACCAGACACGCGGCCCGTCCTGGTTCAGGCACAGCACGACCTTGAGGTGGTCACGGTCCATGAGGGGCAAGTTGGCAAGGGATCGGACCTTGATCGATCGGAAGTTCGCCGCCTGGTCGATGGTCCGAGGATCGGTGGCGACATCGTCGATGACAACGTCTTCGCCGCGCCGGAGCGCCTTGATGTAGGAGCCGTAGGTCTCGAAGTCGTGCGTGCCGGCAAGGCTTGCTTGCCCGTCCGCTAGCCAGTCCTGCTCGATAACAATGTGTCGCCCGGCAGCATCCATGTCGCCGTAGGCTACGCGCGACAGGTCCAAAGCCTTACCGACCGTTTCTGACGCCAGAAGCGCCATGTCCTGCGGGTCGTCCAGCGATCGCAATCTCTCGCTGAGCTCCCTGAGGATCCGTTCCAGGCGTCGGGAGGCGGCATCGATCAGGACGCCGGAAAAACGCATCGGCGTGCCGTCCGGGCCATGCTCGACGCGCCCGTTGGCTTCCAGCCAGTGGTAGCGGCCAGTGTGACGGCGCACCCGGTACTCGTGCGCGTAGGCCCCGCCACGTCCGACCGCTTCGTTGATCGCCGCGGCCAATCCCGCCTGATCGTCGGGATGGACCGTGGCCACGATCTGGGCGAGCGGTATGCCCTCGCTGCTGAGGGCGGGATCAAGGCCGAACGCAGCCGCGAACGCCTCGTCGATCGTGAAGCGATCGGCTTGGATGTCCCAGAACCACGTGCCGATGATGGCGCCCGCCGCTAAGGCGAGTTGCACCCGGTCCGCGTCCGCCAAAGCCGCATCACTCTGCCATGCGGTCTGCTGCGGCTCCATCAAGTTGACGATCGGTACCGTCTTGGTGGGGAGGTTCATGGAGGCACTCGACGAAATGGGCCGTAGGTCACTCATGCAGGACAAGCACTTGTGCTGGCGAAAGCACTGCATCGTAGGGCTTAGCGTTGCAAGCGGTGTCGCTGCGAAGAATCGCCCTACCCATCCGAAGGGCTGGTTTTATCGCATACTGTCAGAAAGCGGACCGTCGCCTTTCCACCCTCCCCTGCCTTCCAATCGGTTTCAGATACGGGCCGAAAGCGGAACGTCGGCTTTCGAGCCAATCGTGAGGAAAGCTGCCGTTCCGCTGTCGACCCCTTAGAGACGCTTCTAGCCTCGAAAGTTCACCTTGTCAGCGGACATCGCAAGAGCTTGGGAGACCATGGCGGTCGAGGCGTTGACCCCGACTGCCACCGTGCGCCCCCGGTACGCTGCGTTCTCGACAATCGGTATCCGAATGGCTTGCGGTTGACCTATTTCGGATTGTCCAGTTCCGTGACGCCGCTGTTGCGGTCGGCGTAGGCTGCTTGGAACGCTGGCCGCTGCTGCCAACGCCGCCAGAAGGCGTCGAGGTGCTCGAACCGCTCGTCCAGCGGTGTCGCGTTCACCGGGAACTTGGAAAAGGCGATGGCCGTCGCCAGCGTAATGTCCGAGAAGGTCGGCGCGTCCTTGCCCAGCATCCACTCGCGTCCATCCGACAAGTGCTGGTTTACCAGCCCCGCATGGGCAAGCGCTTCCTTGCGGCAGTGCTCGCCCCAGGCCGGATTGTGAGTCAGTTCGAGCTTGGGTCCCAGACCCTGATGCAGGACGTGGAACATCGTGGTGATGCGGTAGAGCACGTGGACCCAGATGCGGTTGTCCCACATCGCGTCGAGGCCCTGGTCCATCGGCGTCTCGCCCATGATGCGGCGTCCGGGAGTGGCCTGGTCAAGGTAGCGAACGATGGCCGCCGTTTCTGAAAGGATGCTGCCATCGGCCAGCCGAAGGGTCGGCGTTTCGCCCCATGGGTTCATCTTGAGGTGACGCCACTGCCGCTGCTCGCCGCCTGGCGACATGTCGTAAACATGCTCCTCGAACTGATCGGCAATGCCCTTCTCATGCAGGAAGAGGCGCAGGCGCTGCGGGTTCGGGAACGCGGACGGCGAGGTGAAGAGGCAAGGCTTGGCTGTCATGGGAACCCTCAGTCGTTTTCGCCAACCTGTCGGCAGGTAGGCATAAGAGACGTGTGGACTCTTTCCACTCGGTTTGTCAAAGCCTATCTACTGTCAGGCAGTCGGGAGCGGAGATGACCACCAAGACCAGAGACAGGATCATGGAGGCTGCCCGGCTAACCGTTCAGGACCTCGGCTATAGCGGTCTTAGCTTCCGCGAGTTGGCCAAGGAAGTCGGCATAAAGAGCGCTAGCATCCACTACTACTTCCCGACGAAAGGAGAGTTGGTAGTGGCGATCGTGAGACGATACGTCGAGCGGCACGAGGCGTTTCTCAACGAACTTCTGGTTGAGGGCGCCGATCGCGGCACCCTCATGAAACACTACACCGACATGTTCCGCCGCACGCTCCTCAATGGCAACCGCATGTGTCTGGCGGGAATGCTGTCTGCCGAGCGCAACGAACTTCCTGAAGACGTCCGGTCGGAGGTGGTTCGGTGGGGAGAAATGAACGAGCACTGGCTCGTCGGCGTGCTGGCATCCGGGGACGCTGAGGACGCGGATCGTCTGCGGCCTCGCGCCAGGGCGATCTTCGCCGCGATCTCCGGCGCTCAGATGATCGCGCACGGACGCAACGAGATCTCAGCTTACGATGATGTCATTGCGGCCTACCGAGGCAGCGGCCTTCTTCCATAACGGTATCGGTCGAAGGTCGGCGACACATTGGCACTCCAGAATACCTACGTCCGGTTCTTGTGTCCAACCAGTCCGAAGCGGACCAACGGCCAACCACCCTCCCCTGCCTTCGATCGGTTTCAGATACGGGCCGAAAGCGGTTCGTCTGCTATCGGAAGCTCGACAGGAGAAAGCAGCCGTCGTTAAACACTGCTGGCAAGCGGCAGCTTCCGACCAAAGTAGGCCTTTCGCTTTTTCTTCGGCGGCTATTAGCTTTGAAGCCTTGAGCTTCCGTACAGAAGTTATAAGCCCGCCCCTTGTCAGTCGGACTTTTTATCGTGCCACGTGAACGTGGGTCTGCTTCTGAACGTGGACGCCCTTGAGACCCTCGAAAGAGGCACCCGTGATGATCAACTGAGCGCCCTCGAACGCCTCCTCGGCGAGGAGGTCGATGAAGGGCTGCACAATGAAGTTCTCGCTGTCCTTGACCTCTTCGCCTGAGAACTCGCCCGGAACGTCGATGATGGACAGTCCCGGGTAGTGCATGCCGGGGACGGGGCTTAGCGAGAGCAGCCCGTACTGGTAGGCCATTAGGAAGTAGAGGGAGTCCGTGCCGCCGAGGGCGATCTGCCAGCGCTTGCGCCCGACCCGGAAGCTGTTGGTGGACCTGGAGATATCGACCTCAACCGGGCTATGCTTCCAAGTCTCCGGCCGCTGCGCATTGAGGGCGGCGAGGTAGGCGTTCATCCCGTCTTCGAGTTTCTGAGCGGCGGCGTTGAAGTCGACGGATCGGTTGGCCTCGTCAACCTTCTCCTGAAGCGGATTGATCTCGTCTTCGAGGGCCTGGACCTGTTCAGTCAGGCTCTTGCCCAACTCGAGCGCTGCGGCCACCCGGTCCATCTGGCGTTGCCGCTCCGCCGCCTTGCCCAGAGCCACATCAATCGCGCTCACATCGGCTTGGGCGACGGCAGCTACGGCGCGACGGGCGGGCGCGAGCTCGACCTCAATTGTTCGCAGCTTTTCATCGGCGGCCTGCGAAGCCTCTGTCTGTTTGTCAACGTCGCGCTCAAGAACGGAGATGAGCTCCTCCGCTTCGAGCAGTTCGGCGTTCAGCCGATCCTGCTCGAAGCGGAGCCGAACCTCGCCGAGCCCGGAGATCTCCGGCTCCTCGGGCAAATGCTGGTGGCAGACGAAGCAGTGGTCAGGCTTAAGATAGGGGATGATCCCTTGGTCGCAGGCCGGGCAGTGGGTGACTTTCAGATCGGCGAGCAACTGGCTGGCGTCGGCGACCCGACCCATTCGTTCGATCTCGGCCGCGAGGTCCGCGCGGTATCGCCGGACCTCGGCCAGCCTGTCCTCGGCTCCCTGTCGCTTCTGGCGCGCCGCCGTCACCTCTTCGAGGGCCGCGGCCCGCGCATGGCCAAGCTCGGTGACGCGCGAGCGATCGGATGCGGGAAGACTGATGTTGCTGGCCGCCGCCAGGACTTCGCCCCTCCGGGTATGCAGGCGCTCGACAGTGTCCCGAAGCCGTTTCATGGCAGCGGTGACGGTGGCCTCATTCACGCCAAGGGGGGCGTCCTCCGAGTCGAGGAGACCGCTGGCTAGATCGTTAAGGGTCTCGCTATACTGCTCACGGCGTGCTCTCAACCGCATCGACTTGAGCTTCAAATTCACGAGCTTGCCGTAGTCCTCACTGTAGATGCGTTCGGCTAGGCCGAGGAAGAGCAACAGGCTGGCGTGCTGCTCGGTGTCAGCCTGTTGATCGACGAGACCGCTCCAGAAGCGCTGCTGGCGGAAGATGTGCCGCAACAGGGTGCGGAAGCTGAGCTCCGGCCAAGTCTGGCCGGACATCGGGTTGCCTCTGGGAAAGTTCAGCAGCGGGATGCCCAGCTTCTCCATGAGCCAGTGCTGGAAATCCCTCACAAGCATGCCTTCGTCGTCGACAAAGACCTTCCCTTTGGCACCGGTCTCCCGCCAGCGGCGCTCGATCCGGAACGTCTCGTCGGCGATGCAGAGCGTCGCGGCGGCCGCATCATATTTCGCGGCGAGCCCTTCCTCGTTGCTCTGCTCGTAGGGGTTGGCTCCGGTGTCGCCGAGCAGGAAATCGAGCGTCTGCAGCCACTTTGTCTTACCGGTATTCGGTCGTCCGACGAAGACATTGACGCCGGGTTTAAAAGTGAGCGACTCAACGTTTCCGGTCGCCAGCCGACGTTCCAGGGTTCGGATTGAGAGGAAAGATGCGCTCATTTGGTGATGACTTGTCCTAGGGGCCGTTTACCGACCTCTTCGTCGAAAAGCTGGTAGATGAGTGTTTTTAGGAAGGTTCCTGACTTGCCACCAAAGGCCTTCTTTACGGCCTTCTGGCGCTCGATGAGCGTGGCGAAGGACGGGCGTTTGGCGAGAGCCTTGGCCTTTTCCGCGCCCTCGGTTGACAGCGCAATCTGGTAGGAATTTTTGACCTTCGACACGGTGATCAATCGTCGCGCCTCAAGATGGGCGAGGACCTGATAATAGCGCTTGTCCCAAGGACCGTAGTGATGCCGCACCATCGTGGACTCGATGGCGTCCGAACGGTCGAAGGGCGCGGACTGTGCATCGGGTTCGGTCGCCGCCCGCGCAGCATCGAAGAAGTCCGGGTAGCGGGTGAAGAAGTCGAGCTTGGCCATCTTGGTTAGACCATCGATCCGGCCCGCCGTCCCGCAGACATGCATGAGCAGCAGCAACCGTGCGGCGTGAAATTCGAGGATGTCGTCGGCTGCCAGCGGGAGGCTAGCGGGACGAGTTCCGAGGCGCGACAGAGACTTCACAACCCCGTCCGATCGAAGCGCAGAAGACACCGGTCAGCGATGTCGTACATGCAGCCCTTGAGGAAGGCGGACCGGTCGCCTTGGTCCGCCGGCAGGGAAGCGTTGATCGCATCCATCCGATCGACGCAGAGCGCGTGGAAGGCGGGACCGTCGAGATCGAGGGTCCCGGCCGCGCGTTTGGCACTAAGGTTCTGGACCTCGGATTTGACGCGCCCCTGAAGCTGACTGGCTTCATCCGGCTGCATGTAGCGCGAAGTCCGTACGGAGCGGGCGTAATCAAGCCGCATATCGACGGCCATGGCTACCACCGTTCCTGTGAGGGAGGCGTTACTCATCTTCTCGATTAGCTTGCCGCCCGAAGGCTGAGCGGCGTCGTCCTTCAGCTTGGCCAGGCACGCGTCCCACATGGTCAAGAAGGCCTTGCGGGTGAGAATTTTCTTGGCCTTATCCGGCTTCCACTTCGCATCGCCGGCCGTCTTCACCAGCTTGCGCAGCTCATCGAGTAGGATGTCGATATGCTCTAGCAGAAGTAGGCTTCCGGCGGCTTGCATGATCTCGAAGAGCCGCATCCTGTTGTGCGTCTTGACGGCCACCTCGTCGTGGCGAGCGTCCCACTGGCAGTTGTCCAGCCAGTAACCGGTCCCATTGCCCCGTTTCGACACGACGTTGGGCATTCTTCCATCAAGGTCCGCTTTAAGGGCGACCATCTCGTCGCAATCTATGGCCCGCGCTTCGTTTCCCCGCTTGTAGGTTAGCGGTGTCAGAGCGGAAACCACCGGACGTAGGGTGACGATCCTGAAGCACGCGGTCTCTTCGTGCTGGTCGCGATCCAGAGACTTCTCAAAGATCGACGATCCGACAGCCTGCTTCTTGCGCAGGCAAAGGTCCGCGACGGACCAGAGTTTGTCCGCTTCGGCACCTTTAACCTGCACAAACTCAGCGACTAGGGGCGGCGCGCCGTTGGCCCAGACGAGCACCAGATCGTCATGGGTCTCAAAATGGATCTTCACCAGCTGGGGGTTGTCCAACATCTCCAGCACGAAGCCGACGGCGATCTCGTCCTGATAGTTGAAGCCCTTGCGCGCGATAGGGCCGCCTTCTTCGGAAGGGCGGGCGTCATCGATCGATGGCCAGGCATCTTCGTCGTTCTCAAGGTTTTCAGTCTCTAACGACAGATCTCGGCGCTTTCGGCTTAACTGTCACAGCCCCCGCTGTCACATCCCGTCAAACTATAAGCGCGGGGCGATACATCCGACAAGTGTACGGAGGCGTAGGTCGATGCGGATCATCGCACCTACAGCCGGCAAGGATGATGTCCATCGGAAGGGGATCGTTACAGGCCGGGTACGCGAATGTCCGCTGGTGACAGAAGCCGCCGTTCAGCAAGCTGTTTCGGAATGACGGCTTCGTCCCAATGCCAGTCGTTTCGACTGCCGTTCGGGGGTTCGTTCACGAACGGCAGGTTTCAGGATCGCGCGGAATTAACTTGGACGGCTTAGATGGGCGCAAAGCTGCCATACGAACCTGGTTGCCAGGACCGTAGTCAGTTCGCCCCTAGCGACTCTTTCAGCTCGGCAGCGTTTGTAGCCTTGGCTTCATCTCGAGCTCTTTGGATGGTCTGCCGGCTGACGCCATAGTCGCGCGAGAGCTTGGAGACCGAGGCCCCCTCCCCCAGCTTCTCGCGAACCACCTGCTTCTGCGCCTCTGTCAGGCTTCGCGGGCGCCCCAAGACCTTGCCCTGCTCCTTCGCCCGCATCAAACCAGCTTGGGTGCGCTCGATGAGAAGGTCGCGCTCGAACTCGGCGACCGCATTGATGACGCTCATTGTCATGCGACCGGTCGAGCTCGTCAGATCGACACCGCCCAGCGCGAGGCAGTGGACCTTCACGCCCATGCCTGCGAGCAACTCGACCGTCGTCCGCACGTCCATCGAGTTACGGCCGAGCCGATCCATCTTGGTGACCACGAGGATGTCGCCCTCCTCCATTCGATCGAGAAGCCGAGCGAACCCTTCGCGCTGGGCGGCGGCCATCGAACCGGAGACCGTTTCGGAGACAACCCGCCGCGCGTGAATGTCGAAACCGGCCTGTCGGATTTCGCCGATCTGGTTTTCCGTAGTTTGGCCGTTGGTGGAGACGCGGACATAGGCAAAAGTTCGGGACATTGGGGCTCGAAACCGACCGAAAACGCCACGATCTTATAGGGCATGTCCGTTAGGACGGATACCTATCATTTGGTCAGGGGCGAAGCTTCCTGTCCAAAACCGATCAATTTAGCACATGGATGCCACGAATAGATGCGCCCTCGCAGGCAGACGGTGACAGGATTGTCGTCGGAGGGCTAGCTGTCTTGGGTTTTACAAATTGACTGAATATGCCATTTTATAGAAAATTTGGCAGACCCGGCGTGATAGTTCGCCCATCCAGCGAATGTCAGCATGGTCAAAACATTAGGTACAGTCCCTTATAGGGGAATCCTGATTGTATCACCCATTTTTGAGGTTATGTGATGGTCGTCTACGAATTGCCACTGCAAGATAATGGGCGCGTCGTCCTACCAGCAGCCCTTAGAAAGGCCCTTGGGCTGATGAAGGGAGATAAGGTTTTAGTCGAAGCTGAGGGCGATCATGTCACTCTGACCACGGCGCGGCTTAGACGCAAACGGGCCCAGGAGATTGCCAAGAAGTACGCTCAGCCTGGCGTCAGTATCGTGGAAGAGTTTCTGCAAGAGAAGCGAGCCGAGGCTGCGCGTGAGAACGAGCAGACCGCATCCTCACACGAGGTGTCAGGTTCGTGACGGCTTGCGTGATCGACACCTCCGCTATCCTCGCCTATGCCTTCGCCGAAAAAGGCGCGACAAAGGTCGAGAGATGGATCGATGAGGGAGCTGCGGTTTCCACTTTGACGGTTCAGGAAGCGATCTCGAAGCTCTGTCAAACCGGTATGAGTGTGGAGGAAGCCGAGCAACTCGTTTGTGCCCTCGGCCTCGTCGTTCATCCTCTGAATTTCGATCTTGCCGTGCGGGCAGGCGGCATGTTTGCTCTCACCAAACCGTTTGGATTAAGCCATGGAGATCGTGCTTGTTTGGCGCTCGGGCAAAAGCTTGCAGTGACAGTCGTCACGGCTGACAAAGCTTGGTCGAAGGTCGCGCGTGATCTCGGACTGCGTGTCGAGCAGTTTAGGTAGCTGCCTAAGTGGAGAACGAATTTCCTAAGGACAAGGGAAGCGGTGTTGCTCATGACGAGACGGTCACCTCAGCCGTTCATATGACCCACCCTCGCAGCGACGAAAAAGTCAGATTACGAGCTTGCGACGGTGCGTTAGAAGGCCCTCAATAAATAAAACAATTCCGGTGGAACGCTAAGTGGAATCTCTCTCGCCAGGAGCTGGAAACCGAGGTCATCCGTCTGCGTGGCCAGGCAGTCGAGTCCGAACGCCTGCTTCGCCGCGAGGCCGTGTTCGACAGCGCCGTCGACTTTGGCATCGTCGTCACGGACAAGTCGGGCATCGTCACTGACTGGAATCGCGGCGCCGAACTGACGATGGGCTGGTCGGCAGGCGAGATGGTCGGCCAGTCCGCCGAACGGTTCTTCACCCCCGAGGACCGCGCCATCGGACGCATCGAGACCGAGATGCGAACCGCCCTAAGCGATGGGAGCGCCGCGGACGAGCGCTGGCACCTGCGCAAGGATGGCTCCCGGTTCTAGGCATCCGGGGAGATGATGCCCCTTCACGATGACGAGGGGACCCACCGTGGTTTCGTCAAGATCCTAGGCGACCGCACCGCCCAACGACTGGCGGGCGAGCGCCTGCGCGTGTCGGAGGAACGGTTCAGGACGCTCCTGGAGACGATCGACACGGCGTTCACGCTCGTCGAGGTTCGCTTCGACGCCGACGACCGCCCCGTGGACTACCGCTTCCTTGAAGCCAACCCGGCCTTCGAGCGGCAGGCGGGCGTCAACCTTCGCAGCAAGTGGGTGACAGAGTTCGCGCCGAACCTGGAGCAGTTCTGGTTCGACACCTACGGGCATGTGGCGCGGACCAGGGAAGCCGCGACCTTCGAGAACTATGCCCAGCCATTCTCACGCTGGTTCGACGTTCGCGCCATCTGCGTCGGTGACCCGGCCGAACGGCAGATCGCGATCTTCTTCAACGACGTCACCGCACGCAAGGAGGCCGAAGCGGCGTTGCGCGCCAGCGAGGCGATCGCCCGCGAGAACATCGAGCGGGTGCAGTTGGCGCTCGACGCCGGCACCATCATCGGCACGTGGTTCTACGATCTCGTGAACGACCGATTTACGGTGGACGAATCCTTTGCCCGTGCTTTCGGCCTCGACCCGGACTTCGGCCGAGTGGGGTTGAGCATGGCGCAGGTCATCGACACCGTCCACCCGGACGACCGCGAGGCGCTCGCGGCTGCCATAGCGGCTCCTATGCCCACCAATACCGCACGCGGCGCGCCGACGGGAACTACTACTGGCTGGAGGCCAACGGGCGCGTGAACTCCGCGTCCGACGGTACACCGCTGAGCTTCCCCGGTGTCCTGATCGACATCGAGGAGCGGCGTGCCGTCGAGCCGTTGACGACATACTCAGATGTTTCAGGCAAGTTGACCCGATGACCCATCAGCTCCTGCATCTCGCCTCCCTGCATTCCGGTGGATTCGTCGTAACGGCATTGGTCATCTGCGTTGTCGCGGGATGGCTCCTCGCCGCACTGCGAGGAAAGGTCGGCGAGGTGACCGCAGTTCATCGCCGGCACTGGTTGCTGGGGACAGCCCTGGTCGCCGGCCTTGGTGTATGGACGACACATTTCGTCGCCATGCTCGGTTATCGGCCAGACATGATGCTGTCCTACAATGGACCGATCACCGCAGCCTCGGCCTTGGTCGCCGTCCTGCTGGTCGGGCTGCCGCTGGCGTTCTCAGCGATCGCTCCCTCTTGGCAAGTTCGTGCCACGCTTGGTGCTGTCGGAGGGGTTGGCATCGGCGTCATGCACTACGCCGGGATGTTGGCGATCCAAGGTTGCCTGCAAAGCCATTCGATCCTTACAGGAAGCTTAGGCGTTGCCATAGGAGCATGCTGCCTCGCGTTGGCGTGCGGCCCCTCCGCACGGTTTGCGTCGCCGCGTTTCGTCTGCGCGCTGTTCACACTCGCCGTCTGCGGCACTCACTTTACGGCTGTCGCAGGGACAGAGTTGGAGCAGATCTCCGGACAGACGGTGTTCGCGCATGAGAACGTTACGCTGAGCGTGTTCACCGCCATCGGAGCGGCCGTGCTCTTCCTCGGCGCGTTCTTGACGATCCTCACAGTTAGACGCTTCGATGCCCAGGAAAGGGCGCATTCAACCGTTCTTTCGACGGCGCTCAACAACATGTCGAATGCCTTAGTTTATCTCGATGCGGAGGACAGAGTGCGCCTTTACAACAGGCGCTATCTCGACCTCTACGGCTTTGACGATCAGGCCAATCTCATCGGGAAGTCGGCCGACGAACTCATCCAACTCGTTGGAGACCGGCAAGCGTGGACGGCGGAACGACGCGACCAAGCTCGCCGCCGTCTCGACGAATGGTGGAGCGTCGGGAGCTTTACGCAAATTGACTATTCCATGGACGACGGGCGTGTCATGGAGGTTGAGATCCGTCCAGTGAGCGGGGGCGGAACCGTCATCACGTTCAACGATGTCACAAAGGACCGTGAAGCGCAGCGCCGCATCGCGGAGTTGGCATTTTGCGATCCATTGACCAAGCTTGCCAATCGCCGAGCGTTGAACGCGCGAATGGAACGGGACTACCATCCCAAGCGCAGGTTCAAGCTCCTTCTGCTCGACCTCGACCGCTTCAAGCCAGTCAATGACACCTATGGTCACGCCGTCGGCGACCTCCTTCTCATCGAGGTTGCCTCACGTCTCACCGAGATCGCCGGTCCGGACGGATTCGTGTCGCGTCTCGGCGGCGATGAGCTGGCCCTCCTTGTCTACGGGGACCTCGAGAAGGCGACGGCGGTGGCGACACAAGTGCTGCAGGCTATCGCCCTCCCTTTCCGCATCGGCGAGATTACACTCAACATCGGATGCAGCATCGGCATGTGCTGCACTGATGACGCTCGCGATGCCGCGGAGCTCATGCAGTTCTCCGATATCGCGCTGTACGAGTCCAAGCGCAACGGACGCGGCGTCGCCAGTTGCTATACCTGCGGCATGTTGGAGGCGGTCTCTGAGAGGGTTCAGTTGGAGACGGACATGCGCACGGCCATCGAGCGCGGCGAAATGCATCTGGCCTATCAGCCTGTCCTCGCTCTCTCGGACGACCGCATCATTGGCTACGAAGCGTTGATCCGCTGGGAGCATCCGAAACTGGGGAACATACCGCCCGTTCGCTTCATCCCGTTGGCGGAAGAAACGGGACAGATCGTAGCGATCGGTGCCTGGGTGTTGCAGGAAGCCTGCCACCAGGCAGCCTCTTTCGACGACGACGCGTACGTTGCCGTCAACGTGTCACCCTGCCAGTTCCGTTCACCGTTGCTGCTGTCGCATCTGACACAGGCCTTGGCATCGAGCGGCCTTCCGGCGCGAAGGTTAGAGATCGAACTGACCGAGACCGCCATCGTAGAGGACGGGCAAAAAATCGCAGATATTCTCGGAGCGATCCGTCGTCTAGGTGTGTCCGTAGCGATGGACGACTTCGGCACGGGTTATTCGTCACTTTCGCATTTGAGAGACTTCCCTCTTGACCGCATCAAGGTCGATCGTTCCTTCGTTGCGACCGCAGAGACAGACCGACACTCTATGGCTGTGTTGGAAGGCATTACACACATCGCCCGCAAGCTAGAAATCGCCATTCTAGCTGAAGGCGTAGAAACCGAATCCCAACTCACACTCCTCCGCTCCATCGGCTGCGATGCGATCCAGGGCTACCTAATTGGTCGTCCCGAGCGAATGTCTCTCGTCGACCGAAACGCCAGGCGATCAGCGTAGGCATAGGGTGCCTGTAGATATCCTTGATGCGCTTCAGACGAAGGGGCGGTGAGAGCTCACACCTCTCTCCTTGCAGATGTTGGAAACATCGTCCTGGAACGCTAGGCTGCCACCACCAATGCCATCTCCCTCGGATGCTGAGCCATTCCTCTTGGTTTCAACAACCTACCCTTAAACAACCTGGGTATACGATCGGTGAGTGTGCGGTCCGTGCAGCGAACGCCTGACCGAGGATCAGCATGGACAACGCTACCCTTCACTTCACCGACGCGCTGGTCAATCTAGCCTGCGGTCTGACCTGCATGTCGCTGTGGTTGAACCAGCGAAAAGACGCCTGCCTCACATACTGGGGCGGCGGGCTGCTTCTCTACGGCTTGGTGAACTCGCTGTTTCCCTTTGCCCCGAGCACACCGCTCTGGAGCAGCGCCGGGCTTTCGTGTCTTAAGGCCGCGGACATACTTTTGTGGGCAGGGTTCCGTCTCTTCGACGGCAAGCGACCGATAAACCGTCGGCTGACGACGCTGCCGCTCGTCCCCATCAGCACCTGCTTCGTCGTCGGCGAACTGACGGGTGATTGGGCGCTGGGCGAGCGCGGCGCCTTGCTGGCCTATTGCGCCATTGCCTTCGCACAAGTCGTCTATGTGTTCCGGCGGCGCCTTGGCGTTTTCGGTCCGCGCAGCATCTCGGCGTATGCTGTCACCTTGAACGTCGCTGCCGTCCTGGCCGTCAGCCTCTTCCAGGGCATCTGGTTTACCGCAGTGGTAGGAGACTCGTTGTTTCTACTGACTGACCACGTCGTAACGATCGTGTTCACACTCGCCGTCATCGCCATGTTAGGCGAGCGCGACTACCGCACAGTCCTGCGCACCGCACATCGTGATCTTCTGACTGGTGTCCTCAACCGTTCAGGGCTGGCCGACGCGATGAC
This sequence comes from Aureimonas sp. AU20, assembly GCF_001442755.1. NCBI lineage: Bacteria > Pseudomonadati > Pseudomonadota > Alphaproteobacteria > Hyphomicrobiales > Aurantimonadaceae > Aureimonas > Aureimonas sp. AU20. Next base: position 79,664 of record NZ_CP006371.1, read on the forward strand.
CAAGGGCGCAAACGTGCGTAGCCTCCTACTCGTCGATCTCGACAACTTTAAGCTCGTGAACGACCGCTTCGGGCACGACGGCGGCGATGAGGTCCTGCGCGACTTCGCTGGCCGCATGACTCGAGCCGTCGCCGCCGACGACCTCGTGGTGCGCCTTGGTGGCGAGGAGTTCCTGATCGCCAGCTCCCGCCCGTCGCTCGGCGAGGCGACAGCTCTTGCCGATACCATTCGCAGGGCGGCGAAGGAGCGGCCGTCGGTGGTGGGGGGGAAGCTTATTGCCTTCACCACAAGCGTTGGGGTCGCCATGAGAGTGGGGCAAGAGGACCTCGACTGCGCCATAAAACGCGCGGACATGGCGCTTTACCGGGCGAAGGAGGAGGGGCGAGATCGGGTTATCGACGACAATTTTGGCAAGCCGGGCAGGAAGGACGATCGCAAGGACGCCAACGTGATTCGACTGCAGACACTCGTTCGGGCGAAACCGGTGGCATGATGGGCGCGGGCGAGTGAGGCGACACGCTGCCACGCCTGTAGAATCGCGCGCCGCACTTGTCGTCAAGCCACAAGCTTGGCTAGTCAGTGGAAGATTCCGGGGGCTTCGCTCTCCACATCACAGCTGCTTCCGGCTCGTAGTCGGCGACCCTAGCGAGGCGAAGGGCGCCGAAGAGCAACTAGGCGAGACGCTCGAGAACGCTGACAACCGCCCCGGGCTCAGGGCCATTGTATCCACGCTTGTTGAGGTTTCGCGCTAGGGCCCCCCTCGAGGGGTTCGTACCAGCATCTTCGGCCCCCATGAGTTCCGTCGTATGACGTTGAGGCAGAGATGTTCGATCCGATCGTCGCGGGACAGGTGGTCGCGCCGATGAACAACCTAATGCTGGGCAATGCCGAAGTTAACCCTTCGCCAGCCTACACCTGCATCTTGGGCGGAACACCGTTCTCCGTAATTTCGGTTTTGCTAAACTGTGCCCGTCACCGTCATATTCGCAGAAGTATTTTAACCGTGGGGCTGAAGGCTGCGTTCACATCATCCTGATACGGTCTCGCCCGTCCGGCTTGAGTGTCGGGACGGAGTGTCGAACATGATCGAATGGATGAAGCTGCGAACACTTGAGCCAGAACTGGCCGTCGCCCAGTTCGCCGAGCTTCGCCAGCAAGTTCCGATGCTGTACGTGCTGCTCGCAGTCAACACCGCAGCCGCCGCTTATACCCACTACGAATTGGCACCGACTTGGCTGACGGTTTGGATTCCAGGTGCGCTGATCAGTGTCGGCATCCTCCGCTTGGTAACATGGCACCTGCGCCCGACGTCGAACATCTCGCCCGATCTGGCGATCGCCTACCTGCAACGCACGGTCGTGTTGGGCGTCGCCATCGCTTTGGCCTTCGTGGCATGGGCCCTCATGCTCACGCATTATGGCGGGAGTGCCGAAGAGGCCCACATTGCTATCTACATCGCGATCACGGTGATCGGGTGTATCTTCTGCCTCTTCCCGCTTCCTCAAGCGGCGGTATCGACCACTGTCACTGTGACAATACCCTATCTCGTCTATTACGCATCGCTCGGTGACCCAGTCTACGCCGCTATTGCCGTTAATATCCTCCTCGTTACACTAGTGATGATGCGCGTTCTATTCAACAATCACCGGAGCTTCGCCGAGCGGGTTCGGCTTAACGGCGCCGTGACCGCTCTATCACTGTCCGACCATCTCACCGGGCTACCGAACCGCCGGCACTTTTTTGCCGAGCTCGAGCGCCGTGCGGCAGCACCCCGCGACATCCTCTCCTGTCTCAAGCTATCCGTCGGCGTGCTCGACCTCGACCGCTTCAAGGCAGTCAACGATAGCTACGGTCATGCGGCGGGCGACGAGCTGCTTCAGCAGGTTGCCAAGCGCCTGTTGGATGTGTTTCCCGCGGAAGCAGTGATGGTCCGGCTCGGCGGTGACGAGTTCGCCTTCATCCTCGATGCGGACGCCGCGATGGTCAAGGCGCTGGCCGAGGAGGCTTGCAGCGAACTCACGCGGCCATTCGTCCTTCAGGTCGCTACCGTGGCCCTGGGAGCGTCGTGCGGAATTGCCATGGGTCGCGAACCGCGCAGCGAGGGGAGTCTGTACGACGCGGCGGACTATGCACTGTACGCTAGCAAGCGGGACCGCCGAGGAACAGTGACCGTCTATTCGGCGGAGCATGCGCAGCGCGTTCGGGACGACCGGCAGATCGAGGCGGCACTCCAGGCCGCCGACCTCGAGCGGGAGCTTGAGGTCGTCGTCCAACCTATCGTGGAAGGCGCCGAGGCTGGCGCTCTTGCGGTCGAGGCACTCGCGCGCTGGACCAGCCCTCAGCTCGGAACCGTGTCGCCGGCTGTATTCATTCCCATCGCCGAGCGAACCGGCGCGATCCACCGCATGACGCTCGTGCTGTTCGCCAAAGCCCTGGAGTGCGCCGAAAGCCTGCCGCCAGGTGTGAGGCTCTCCTTCAATCTTTCGGCCCACGACCTCGCCAGCCCGAAAACGATGCTCAGCCTGCTCACCATGATCCGAAGGTCTTCGGTCTATCCCGGCAGTCTTATTTTCGAACTGACCGAGACTTCCCTCTTGCACGACTTGGAGGCAGCCGAGACGTCTATCGCGATGTTGAGAGCGGTTGGAGCCCTAATCGCCCTCGACGACTTCGGTACGGGCTACTCAAGCCTTGAGTACCTCCGGCGCCTGCCGATCGATAAGGTCAAGATCGACAGGGGGTTCATCGTCGACCTCGATAAGCCCGGCGGTCGCGAGATGTTGGCGGGCATCTTCGCGCTTTGCGACCGCATGGGCATGGCCTGCATCGCGGAGGGTGTAGAGGACGAGCGTCAATACGATGCATTGCTCGAACTTGGGTGTCCCTCGTTCCAGGGCTACCTCTTCGCCAGACCCATGCCAATCGATTCCTTCCTCGAATGGAACAAAGATAAACTAAGGCAGGCCGCGTCTGTAGGGAGCAGACGCCATGAGCGCTCGGAGGAGAAGCTGTAACCTATCGGTTAGAAAGTCGATATCCCCGAGCGTCATCGACAGGCTGTCAGTGCTTGAAACGCGGCACCTAGCGGCGGAGGCCGGAGACGATGATCTGCGCCAAGTGGACACAGGCTACAAAGCGAGCAATTCGAAGAATGTTTCGCCCCGCGCCTTGAGGGAGACAAGTTCGTGGCCATCCTGTCCCGTGCCCCGAACTGTTCGCAGGTCCACCGACTAATCCATCGGTCGCTTAGCGACTTGGACATAGTCACAGAGGTGTCCGGACAAATGGCAAGGATGTCAGGGACGGTCGGCGTCGCTTGGTTCGGTCGAGACCGCCCGAACGCGAGGGGATCCTCCGCAGAGCCGACGCCGCCCTGTACGAAGCGAAGCGTACGCGCAAGGGGACCGCTTGTACGTACGGAGATACCCACGTGAGGCGGCTTGCCGGATAGGCGTCAAGCGATCTCGCTTTGAACGTAAGCGTCGTCCCGACCGCACCTTGCTGAGGGCGAGGTAGGCGTCGAGTCTGAGCCCTTCGCGTTGCAGGAGGGCTTGGAGCTATGTCGATGTCATGTGCCGATGCTGGCCCGGAGCCGGTTCGGCGGTTCGAGGTGTTCACGGGCGCGGGCCGTCGGCGCGAATGGAGCGATGAGGTGAAGGCTGCGATCGTTGCCGAGAGCTATTCGGGCCTGGAGAGCGTGAGCGCGGTGGCTCGCCGCCATGGGCTCGGCCATTCCCAGCTCTTCACCTGGCGCCGCCAGCTTCGCGGACCGATGAATGACGCCGATCGAGCTTCGCCGCTTTTGCCCTCACCGGTCATCGAGCAACGCTTCGTGCCGGTGGTGGTCGCGGCGGCGAGCGTGGAGACTAAGGGTCCGGCGCGCAAGCGACGTCCGCGCTCCGCCGGCAAGGCAGGCCCAACGATCGAACTGGAGATCGACGGCGTCTCGGTGCGGATCCCCAATGGCACCGACCCGCGCACGATCACGGCGGTGATACAGGCGTTGAAGGGCTCATCGTGATCGGCCCCTCGGGCTCGGTCCGGGTGATGGTGGCGACCAAGCCGGTGGACTTCCGCAAGGGCGCCGAAGGGCTGGCGGCCCTGGTGCGCGACACGATGGGCGCCGATCCCTTCTCGGGCGCGGTCTACGTGTTCCGCGCCAAGCGGGCCGATCGGATCAAGCTGGTGTTCTGGGACGGCACGGGCGTCGTCCTCGTCGCCAAACGCCTGGAGGACGGCGAGTTCCGCTGGCCGAAGGCGCAGGACGCCGTGCTGCATCTGACAGCGGCCCAGCTCTCGGCGCTCCTGGAAGGCCTCGACTGGCGCCGCGTCCATGCCGTGCGGGAGACCCGTGTGCCGGCTCTGCCAGGCTGACGTAGGAGCGGCAAAGCCTGTTGCCGCTGGGATTGGGAGGTGATTCACTGGCTCTATGACCCTAGCGGCCGACACGCTTCCCGACGATCCCAGCACGCTCAAGGCGATGCTGATCGCCGAGCGGCTGCGCGCCGAGCGGCTCGAGCAGATCATCAAGGAGTTGCAGCGTCACCGCTTCGGCCGCCGCGCCGAGACGCTGCCCGAGGACCAGCTCCTGCTCGGGCTGGAAGACGTCGAGCAGGGCGTGGCCGACGACGAAGCGGCCGAAGAAGCTTCCGCTCCGAAGGCGAAGGCCGAACGGGCCGTCCGCCGCCGGGCGAACCGGGGTTCGCTGCCCGCTCATCTGCCGCGGATCGAGACCGTCGTCGACATCGAGGACAAGGTCTGTCCCTGCTGCCGGCATGCGCTGCACGTGATCGGCGAAGATGTCGCCGAGCGTCTCGACATCGTCCCAGCCCAGTTCCGGGTGCTGGTGACGCGGCGCCCGCGCTACGGCTGCCGGGCCTGCGAGGGCGTCGTGGTCCAGGCTCCCGCGCCGGCACGGCTGATCGAGGGCGGTATGCCCACCGAAGCGACCGTTGCGCAGGTGCTCGTCTCCAAGTTCGCCGACCACCTGCCGCTCTACCGCCAGGCTCAGATCTACGCCCGGCAGGGTGTCCATCTCGATCGTTCGACGTTGGCCGACTGGGTCGGGCGTGCCGCCTTCCTGCTGCGGCCCGTCCACGAACGGCTGCTCGGTCATCTGAAGGCCTCTTCCAAGCTCTTCGCCGACGAGACCACGGCGCCGGTGCTCGATCCCGGCCTCGGCCGGACCAAAACCGGCCAACTCTTCGCCTATGCCCGCGACGATCGCCCCTGGCAGGGAGCCGATCCGCCTGCCGTTGTCTTCGTCTATGCCCCCGACCGCAAGGCCGAGCGTCCGGTCGAGCATCTGCAGGGCTTCACCGGCACGCTGCAGGTCGACGGTTATGCCGGCTATCGGGCGTTGGCCGACAAGGGCGAGGTGAAGCTCGCCTTCTGCTGGGCGCACGTGCGACGCAAGTTCTACGAACTCGCCGCTGCCGGTCCCGCACCGATCGCATCGGAGGCGCTGGAGCGCATCGCTGCGCTCTACCGGATCGAGACCGAGATCCGCGGACGATCCGCCGAGGTGCGTCGCCTCGTGCGCCAGGACCTCACCCGGCCGCTTCTCGACGCACTCGAAGCCCTGCTGCGCGAGAAGCTCACGCTGATCAGCCAGAAGACCAAGCTCGCTGAGGCCATCCGCTACGCGCTCTCACGCTGGGAAGGCCTGTCCCGCTTCCTCGACGACGGGCGCGTCGAGCTGGACAACAACGTTGTCGAGCGCTCGATCCGTCCGCTCGCCCTGACGCGAAAGAACGCCCTCTTTGCTGGATCCGACGCAGGCGCTCGACACTGGGCCGTCATCGCCTCACTCGTCGAGACCTGCAAACTCAACGGCGTCGATCCACAGGTCTACCTAGCCGATGTCATCACCCGCATCGTTCAGGCCCATCCCAACCGCGGCATCGACGAACTCATGCCGTGGCGGTTCAAATCCGCTGAGACTGCGCTCGCAGCCGTGGCCTGAGGACAGCGCTTACCTTTGAACGAACAAACGGCGTCGTTCGTGTTGGCTTGGCAGTTGGGATCAGCTAACCCAGCCTTTGCCGCGCGAGCCATTGCGTTGGCGTCAGATGAAGTTCGGAGCGGAAGGCTGCGCGCAGGGCATGGGCGTTGGGGAAGCCGCTGCGTATGGCCACGTCGTCGAACCCGCGGGCGCCCGCTGCCAAAATCTCCTGCGCCCGCGCCAAGCGCGCATGTTTCAACCACGTCCCAAGATTGCCCCCGGTTCGCGCCCGGATATGCCGCGTGAGGCTGCGTCGACTCATACCCGCCTTCTCGGCGAGCGCATCGAGCGAGGGGGCGAGCATCGGGTCCGCACGCACCTCTTCGAGCAATTGGGTAGCGCGCCGGTTGGCCGAGGATCCGAGAGTGGGACTCTCGATCAACTGAGGTTGGGTGCCGGCTCGTTGCGGGGCCACCACGAGATGGCGGGCGACCCGGTTGGCTTCGCCCGTCCCGGACATCCGGGCAACAAGATGAAGGCAGCAGTCGACGCCCGAGGCGATGCCCGCAGAGGTTATGACCTGACCTTCATCGACGAAGAGCGCGCCGGCATCCACGGTGACGCTTGGGTAGCGTGCCTTAAGGGTCTGAGTACGCGACCAATGCGTCGTCGCCCGCCGCCCATCGAGCAGACCGGCCTCGGCCAACCCGAACGCCCCCAGGCACAAGCCGACCACGATCGCGCCGCGCGCATGAGCGGCCAGCAGTGCGGCCACGATGTCGGCGGAAACGGCTTCGTCCGCGTCCCGCCAACCCGGTAGGATGACGATGTCGGCATCGTGCGTCGCTTCAAGCGACAGGTTCGCTTCGATGGTCAGGCCGCCGCTGGCGGAAAGACGTAGCGCACTGGAGCACACATCGACCCGATACTCAGATCGGAGGAATGGTTCTGCGAACACCGCGAGCGGCGTCGACAGCATGAAGGGGCTGATGCGGTCGTAAGCGATAACGGCAATGCGCATTGGCCCGATCTAGCAGAAGAATGGCCATCGGGACACTCGTTCGAGGACGATTGGCGAGGCTAAGGTCCGCCACGACAAGCCAAGGAGCCTACCGTGCCTCGCACTTTTCTCGTGATCGACATCCAGAACGACTACTTTTCAGGAGGTGCCTTGCCGCTCTGGCAGGCAGCAGAAACGGAAGCACGCATCATTGCGGCAATCGCCCAAGCACGATCGGGCGGCGACAAGGTCGTGCTTGTCCAACACATTTCTAAAGACCGAACGGGGCTTTTCGCGAACGGCGCACCAGGCACTGCCCTGCGTCCGGCGATCCTCGCAGCGGCCGCTGACGCGCCGATTATCACGAAGCGTTATGCCGATGCCTTCCAGGACACCGAACTTGCCAAGCATCTGGACGTGGACAGTGAATTGCTGATCTGCGGAATGATGACACAGAACTGCGTCGTGTTCACCGCGATGTCCGCGGTAGCCGAGAGTTTCCAGCGACGCGTGGTCGCCGATCTCTGCACCGCGCCGACCGAACCCGTCCATCGCATCGCGGTCAGTGCGCTGCGTTCAAAGCTCGATGTCGTGACCGTTGAGGAGGCGTTTGTCTGACCGGACATCCCGCCCGACGCAGCACCCCGAGCACGTTCGGCGACCCGCGGCCGCTCAACGCCCGGGACGCTTGGATATCTCTGCCGCGCTAGTTCAACACCCACCGGCAATTCCTTTGAAGACCGAAGTCACTTCAGCTTCAGAAACCCTTCGGAAACGGCTGCCGTCACATCGAGTTCAAACTCCCGCAATTCCGAGTTTTTGATTATGGTCCGGCAACCTTCCTCCTCCAAATGGATCACGTAGCGGCTTGGAATATGTCTTATAAGATGGGAGCCATAATGGGTCGTCCATTCACGAAAACCTTCGTAGGGTCCTGCAGGGAGCATAAAACTCGTCACCTGAAATGCCTTCTCGGCATAGTACGCTTGCAGGGCCGCGATCCTATGCATGCCTATGCCAGCTTCCGATAATAAGACCAAGCGGATTTCGTATTTTTTCATCGTTCAAGCGAATTCTCCTATCTCATTTATTCTTATGCACTTAGGCGTTCAAAACTGTTATCTTCAAGCATCATCTCAAAGCCGTTAGAAATTGGTTTTGATTCTTTACGATCGGAGTAGTGCAACCCCGTCTGTTTGTTCTGGCGATTTATGGTTCTGCTAAAAGTGGCATTGCTGGACGCTACATCGTCGGGTGGTGAAACGTAGTTGGTAGAAGCTCGGGGCGATGGCTGCACGGCCGAACCGGTTTCCGCATCGTTCAGAGTGAAAAATGCGGTCCGCTCGCTGAGAACACCCGCTTCTGCCGATAGCTCGCCGGCAGTGGCAGCCATTTCGTTGGCAGACGCAGCATTGGTTTGCGTGACCTGATCGAGCTGCTGAATGGCCTGATTGATCTGCTCGATGCCGATCGATTGCTCTCGGCAAGCAGCCGAAATCTCCGACACAAGTTCAGCCGTGCGCCGGATGTCAGGGACAAGGACGTCGAGCATATGTCCTGCTTCTTCTGAAGAGGCCAATGTTTTGGCTGACAGTTCCCCGATCTCGAGGGCTGCATGCTGGGACCGCTCGGCAAGCTTACGCACTTCGGAGGCAACAACGGCAAACCCCTTGCCATGGCTACCGGCTCGTGCGGCTTCAATTGCTGCGTTCAGTGCGAGAAGATCGGTCTGACGAGCGATTTCCTGCACGACTCGAATCCGTTCGGCAATGGTTCGCATCGCTTCCACCGCCTCCGATACGGCGACGCCGCTCTTCTCAGCACTGTGTGAGGCTTGGACGGCAATTTTCTCAGTCTGAGTGGCGTTGTCGGAGTTCTGACGCACGTTAGCCGTCATCTCTTCGACAGCAGCTGAAGCTTGTTCGGACGCTGCGGCCTGCTCCGTCGAACCCGACGAGAGTTGGTCCGCCGTCATAGCTGATTGCGAAGATCCCCCCGCAACTTGAGAGGCGGACGTGCGAACGCTATGAACGATGGTGACCAAACGCAGGCGCATCTGGCAAAGATGATCCAGAAGATCGCCGATCTCGTCACGCCGCGAATGGACAATCCGCTGGGACAAATCCCCAGAGGCCATTCGATCGACATTCTCTTCGATTTGGCGCACGCCTCTCATAAGAGACATCGCCATCCAGATCGCAAGGCCAGCGCCAACCGCAACTGCCGCTGCGATCATGGATATGAGTTGATTACGAGTCGTCTCGTAGTCCGCTCGTGCTTCGTTGACGAAAGCGACAGCACGGTCCTGAGAGCGCTTTGTCAGCTGATTGAGGCGCTCACCGAGAGCGACGGCCGCTGGCTTTTGTTGGTTTTGAAGAAAAGCGATTGCTGTTTGAAAGGCTGTTTGCCCACTGGGATTGGAAAGCGCATCAATATCCACAGCTGCGACCAAGGCAAACGCGTCGTCCGAGACCGCCTTCAGGGACTCGACTGTCGGTTTGAAATCGGCGATCTCAGCTTTCCCGGCGGCGCTTTGCACTGAGTTGATATAGACCTCAGTCTCCTGAATGATCCGCGTCCATGTCGCCTCGTACTCGGTTTTCAATGTCGCCCGGTCCGCAACCGGTGTCGTTATATCCGTACGCAGAATACGACGAACCCGCTCGAATTCGGTCGATAAGTTGCCGATCGCCTGAACTTGCTGAAACGGTCGATTAGCAAACTGCTCGAAGTGTTCGGCGTTGGCAGCCAGTGACCGCATCCCAACCACACCGACGCTGCTGGTAAGGACAAGAACGGCACCAAAGCTCAAGGCGAGCCGGGTTCGAAGAGAGAAACGCATGATCAACTCGCCGAGTGAGGTCTATCGTGCATTCCTTATCGCCAAAAATGTTCGTTCGGACGTTAAAATCCAAACTCGAATGCAATGCTTAGGGAAAGACCTCTCGCCATGCTTTCCAATGAGTTATTTATCAACCATAAATAGTTTAAACCCCGAAGAGTTGTATTTTAGACAAGATTCCTAAACTTCGTCCGCTTCCATATGCAGTTTTATTTATAATTAAGAGGATAAACAATACTCCTGAGACGTTCACGCACGAAATGAATCGTAATAATGAATTTTTATATATTTTAATTCCTCGTGTTAGTCGATCAGCTCCGAAAAGGCAAATCTGTTTTCAACATAAAACAAATTATTTCTTCAAAAATGATTAATATACCAATATATTATGAGAAAACTATTCGAATATTACTGTAAATTCTCTTTATGATAATTAGCTCCGCAGGAGCAACATGCAGCCGCAGGTCATGGCAAACCTATCTGATGAGCAAGTCGGGTTGACTAGAATTTGAAATTCAGCAAAAACCATCAATGCCCTGGAGCTGACCCGTTCAGGGACGTCATCGCTTCCCGCATCCGTTCGGCCAACTGTCGGAGCGAAACTTCCGATTTGGAAAGGATTTGGTCAGCAGCAGTGCTCAGAGCATGCCGCTCGTCCGTCGTTAAGTCCTTAGACGACAGGACGACCACCGGGATGTCCGCCCATTCTGCTTGGGCGCGGAGCTCCTTCAGGAAGTCGAAGCCGTCCATGACGGGCATGTTGAGGTCGAGCAGGATCAGAGCCGGGCGGCGTTCAGCGACACGCTGGAGACCCAGCCGCCCGTTGGTGGCAGAGGCGAACTCGAAGCCGAGCCGTTGCAGCATCGACGCGTAGCGGCCGAGCGTGTCTTCATCGTCGTCGATGGCGAGGACGAGGGCGCCCGGAGGCTCCCGGTATCGATCCATGACATCCTTCAACCGATCCCAATCAACGGGTTTCACGAGATAGTCGGAGGCACCCAGCGCGTAGCCGATCCGCTTCTCGTCGAGGCTGGAGACCATGACGACCGGGACGGTGGAAAGTCGCGGATCGGCCTTCAGCTCGGCGAGCACGGACCATCCGTCCTTCTTCGGCATGGTGACGTCGAGGAGGATGACGTCGGGGACGATGGCACGCGCCATCTCCAAGCCCGCGACGCCGTCAGACGCGGTACGCACTGCGAAACCCTCCTTCGTGAGGAACCGCGTGACCAGGTCGCGGGCATGGGGGTCGTCGTCGATCGCCAGCACAGTTCCCGCAGGACCAGGCACCGTCGCATCGCCGCCGGTCGGCGCGATCGGCTCGTCCTGGCCTTCCTCCTCCGCAACTGCTGGGATTTGGATCGTGAAGGTCGTGCCTTCCCCCTCAACACTGGCGACACCGATATCCCCACCGAGCAGGCGGCAGAAGGCGCGGGTGATGGCAAGTCCAAGGCCCGTACCGCCGAACTTGCGGGTGGTCGTTTCGTCGGCTTGCGCGAAGCGCTCGAACAGGCGCTCGACCTGCTCGGGCGTCATCCCGATGCCGCTGTCGGTGACAGCCAGCGAGATCCAGTCCCGCGAGCCATCCGACGAGCGATGTGCGGAAAGCGTGATCGTCCCGTTCTCGGTGAACTTGGAGGCGTTCGAAAGGAGGTTCAGGAGGCACTGCCGGATTTTAACCTGGTCGCTGTGCATCTCCCCCAGCGTCCCGACGTGCTCGATGACGAGACGGTTGTCCTTCTTGGCGATCAGAGAGCCCACCGTCGATCCGACCTCCTCCAGAACCGTCGCGAGGTCGAAGGTCTCGGCGTAGAGATCCATGCGCTCGGCCTCGATCTTGGAGAGGTCGAGGACGTCGTTGATCAGGCTGAGAAGGTGACGCGCATTGCCTTCGATCTTCTTGAGGTCCGGCAGGAGATGGGTCTGGCCAAGATCCTCGACCTCTTCCTCCAGCATCTCGGCGTAGCCGATCACGGCCGACAGCGGGGTGCGCAGCTCGTGGCTCATGTTGGCGATGAACTGCGACTTGGCACGATTGGCGTTCTCGGCCACTTCCTTGGCGGCCAGGAACTCCTCCTCCAGGGCTCTTTGTTTGGTCACGTCGGTGTTGGTGCCGAACCAGCGAAGGATCGCCCCATCCACGTCCCGGATCGGAACGGCCTGCGTCAGGAACCAACGAAACGTCCCGTCGACTGCCCGTAGGGGGAACGTGTCTTCCCAGGGTTCGCCGGAGGCGATCGCGGAGCGGTAGCCTTCGTCGACCCGTTCGGCATGCGCGGGCTCGATGATGGACGACCACCCCTCGGCAGCCATGTGCTCCGGCGTCGTCCCGGTGTAGTCGAACCAGCGACGATTGTGCCAGACGATCTCGCCGGAAGGCTGGGCCATCCAGCCAAGCTGCGGGATGTTGTCGGCTATGGCCGTCAGGCGATGGCTGGTCTCGTCGAGTTCGCTGGCGGTCCGATGCAGTTCCGTGGTTTCCATCACGAACACGCCGACGCCGCCGGTGCCCTTGGTGGCTGCGCGGGTCGGGAAGGCCGACACCACCGCGCGACGCTCATTCGCGTCGCCGAAGACGAACTCGCGGTCAGTGTGGGTCTGCCTGTTTGCCAGGACGCGTTCGATGACGGGCAGGAGCCAGCGACCAGGTGACGTGGCGGCGTTGGCGGACACGATCTGCGCGAACTCCGCGTTCGCCCTGAGCAGCTTGCGGTCCGAGCCGAAGAAGGCCGTGCCGACGGGTGCGGCGTCCATGAGGTCGCTGAGAAGATCGGCCCCGGCCCGGAGCTGGCGTTGACGACGCGATGCCAACATTGCCAGATATGCCGCGGCCGCGATGGCTGGCACGAAGACCCCGAGCTGGAGCCATGTCAGGAACCGCTCGAAGCGTGTGTTGTCCGCGATGATGGCGGCGGAGGCAGTTTTCAATTCTTGCGTCGTCCCTCGAAGGTCGGCCATGAACTGCCGACCGACCCCGCCCGTCACCAAGCCTGATGCGGCATCGAACCCCGTTTCCGTCCGCGTCGTCACGACGGTCTGGAAGAAGTCCATGGCCTGCTGGGCGCTGTCCTCGGCGACCTCGATTTGCTCGCCGTCCGCGCGAGCGGTTGCCAAGGTCTGCGTGACGGCGTCCAAGTTGGCGGGGAAGTCGGCCACCGCCTGTCGGTACGGGCTCAGGAACGCATCGGTGCCGGACAGGACGTATCCCCGCATGCTGCTTTGCGCGGTCGTAACGGTTGCCAGAAGTTCGGAGAGCGATCCGTTTAACGCTGCCTGAGCGTCGCTCGACGCCGAGCGCGAGTGAGCTGCCCACAACGTCCAGGCGAATACGGGGACGGCAAGGGTCAGCACCACGGCGCTGACAAGGAACCCGTTTGATCGATCCCGACGAACGGCGGCTGCGCCGATAGGTGCCGATCCGATCATGTTGATCGCCATAAACGTATGTCCTTGTCAGCCAGATGGGGCTGTCACTAAAGTGCGAGGCCGCAGAAACGTTGCGCCGCTAGTGTTTTGCAAACTTTCGACTATACGCCTTGAATTGACCGTCCAAGCTGTCAAACGCAATTGAGAGAAAACGACCGGCATCGGGTTGGGTATGCTCAAGATTGCCATTCTGTCATCTCACCGGGAACGGCCTGTCATCAGATCGCTTTAGCGGTCTGTGCGGTCAGCGACCTAGCTTCTTGACGCTAGCTGGCAGATGATGAAGGGCCAAAAGCATGCGAGTTCTGAGGGTTCTGATCGTCGAGGATGAACCTCTCATCGCGTTGGATCTGCAGGATATTCTGCAGGACGCTCATCATGAGGTCGTTGGTATCGCCAACAGCATGACCACTGCGCTCACTTTGGCTGAGGCTCATGTACCGTTCGACGTTGCTATCATGGACGTCGATCTTGCCGATGGCTCCAACGGCATAAAGACAGCGCAACGTCTCCGCGACGAGCACAATGTCGCGTCGCTTTTCGTCAGCGGTCGACTGACGGAAGAGAACCGAGCCATGGCCGCAGAATGGCGACCCGTTGGCTTTGTCTGTAAGCCGTTCCTATCGAGCCAGATTCTTGGCGCCTTGGAGAAGGTCCGCATTTAGACAATCAGGTTCGATTATCACGTTGAAATTTCTCTCGGGAACGCTCATTCACCAAGCCCATCGTGCACAAGACAATCCGGGTTCGATGCGTGAGCGGACGTGAGACTGAGATGACTGATCTTCGGCCGACCGATGGGCGCGAGTTGCGCAATCGTCAGATCATCCAAAGCATTACCGAGTTCGCGATCATCGTGACCGATCGCGATGGGATTATTACGGACTGGAACACCGGCGCCGAACAGATCCTTGGCTGGACGCGGGCAGAAATGATCGGACGATCGGCCGAGGCGTTCTTCACGCCCGAGGACCGTCTCAAAGGACAGATCGACCGGGAAATGATGGCGTCTCTTCAAACGGGACGTGGGATAGACGAGCGTTGGCATCTGCATAAGGACGGCTCATGTTTCTGGGCGTCCGGCGAAATGATGCCGCTTCTGGACGAGGCCGGTGAGCATACGGGCTTTGTCAAAGTGCTCCGCGACCGGACGGAACAAAGGCTTGCAGGGGAAGCGCTGGAAGCCAGCGAGCGGCGGTATCGTTCGCTCTACGACGCGATCGACGAAGGGTTCTGCATCCTCGACCTGCGCTTTGACGATGACGGCCATCCGATCGATTACCGTTTTCTGGAGGTGAACCCGGCTTTCGAGCGCCAAACCGGCCTGAAGGGCGTTGTCGGTCAATGGATGAAGTCGCTGGCTCCAGGACACGAGGCCTACTGGTTCGAAATCTACGGACGCATCTCCAGAAGCGGCAAAGCCGAGCGGTTCGAGCAGTTCGCCAACGAGCTCGGTGGTCGTTGGTACGAAGTTTATGCTTACCCGGTCGGTGATCGATCTGACGGGCAAGTCGCCGTCCTATTCAACGACGTGTCCCAACGCAGGCATGACATCCAAGCCCTCGCTGAGAGCGAGGAGAAGTGGCGGGGTCTGTTCGAGAACCTCGAGGAGGGGTTCATTCTGGGTAAGGTGCAACGAGACGCCTCCGGGCGTGTCGTCGACTGGCGCTATGAGGAGGTCAACGACGCCTGGGGCAAGCTGGTGGGCATCGAACCATCGACGGTAGTCGGTCGGACGGTTCGCGACCTCATCCCTGGCGTCGAGGACGCATGGGTCAACGAGTTCGCACAGGTCGTCGAAACCGGCCAAGCCATCCGGTTCACGCGCAAGGTCGATACGCTCAGCCGATGGTATGATGGAACCTGCCAGCCTGTCGCGGGGGACCGGTTCAGCGTCATCTTTGTCGAGGTCACCGAGCGCGTTCGATCCGAGGTTCGCAGCAAAGCTCTTTTGGAACTCAGCGAAACCCTTGCGGACCTCGACGATCCAGATGCAATGCCCGGTGCTGCCGCTCGGATCATCGGGAAGGCGCTCGGTGTCGGGCGCGTGGGCTATGGCACCGTTGCCGATGATGGCGAAACCTTCACCGTCCCGTCGGATTGGACAGCGGACGGCTATCCCAGCCTTGCCGGCACGTACCGAATGGATGACTACGGTGGATATGCCAAGAATCTGCGGCGAGGCCGTACCGTCGTCATACCCGACATTCGCCTGGACCCTAGAACATCATTCAACACCGACCCTCTAGAGCGGGTTGGCGTGCGCTCGCTGATCAACCATCCGATCGTCGAGAACGGGCGAACGGTCGCGGTTTTTTATGTGAACGACGACCGGGTCCAGCCATGGACCGCCGAAGAAGTGGCGTTCATTCAGAGCGCCGCCAACCGTACTCGCGACACGGTGGAGCGGCGAAGGGCCGAAGTGAACCTGAAAACCAGTGAGGAGCGGCAGCGTTTGGCTATCGCGTCTGGCGAGGTGGGGATCTTCGACATCGATTTGGCGACTGGTAGCCTGACCTGGGACGACCGTGCTCGCGCCGCTTTTGGCGTGGCGACCGGTCATCTCGTTGGCCAAGCTGAGAAGCTGTCGACTCTCCATCCCGAAGACCGGGCTACGTTCGATGCTGCCCTTGCCGCTGCGATGGAAGGTGCTCCGTTTGATCTTCAGTTCCGCACGATCGGCCTCGACGATCGGCAAGTGCGGTGGGTAAACGTGCAAGGGCAGGTCGCCGGCTCGAAGGGCGCGCAGCACTTTATCGGTGCTGTTCGGGACGTGTCCCAGCGGGTCGCAGCCGAACAGCGGCAGACCGTTCTCAACCACGAACTGGCTCACCGGCTAAAGAACACACTGGCCGTCGTGCAATCGATCGCGACGCAGACCCTGCGCAACGCACCGGACATGACAACGGCTCGTGACAGCCTGACCAAACGCATCCAGACGCTGTCCAAGGCGCACGACATCCTGCTGTCGGGGCAGACCGATGCGGGTTCGATCGACGCCATCATTCGCAGCGCCGTTGCCTTGCACGATCCGGATGAACGCATTGCGCTGCGGGGGCCAAGCATCGATATCGGTCCCAAGGCGGCATTGACACTCGCCCTTATCATGCACGAACTCGCCACCAACGCAGTGAAGTATGGTGCGCTCTCCGTGCCGGAGGGACGCGTCCATGTCGCTTGGGTAGTGGATATCGACGAGACCACGAAGCTTCCGACGCTCGCTCTCAGCTGGCGGGAGGTCAATGGTCCTCCGGCCTCTCCCCCGACCCGAAAAGGCTTTGGAAGCCGACTGATCGAAATGGGGCTGTCAGGGTCAACTGGGGGCTCGGTCGAGCTCGACTATGCCAGCGACGGATTGAAATGCCGCATCCGCGCCTCGCTGACAGAATTGCAAGCTGACGACGCATGACCTCGGCGTTCTTTGACGATCCAGAGAACCGTATGGTTCTTCGGATCTGCCAAACCTCACCGGGCTTCATCCCGATCGTCCTCAAAGGCAAGTTGCACCCGGTCCGGGAGAGCAACATCGCTCACTATCCCGTGTCGGAAAATCTCTCGTCCGAGGACTTCGCCTTGGGGCTGGAGGTGCTGGGGTGTCGGTTAGTGAGAACAGCGGTCGATGATGTCGTAGTGCAGGAGCCGGCTGCGTTTCGAACGCCGGTATGGCGGGACCGCGCCCGACAAATCCAAGCTGTCATGAACGACTTTTGGGAAGGGCGCGGGACGGCGTTGTCCGAGTACCTCAAGCAGCGAGCCTAATACGTTGCTCGGCTCAACGCTCAAACGCAAGAGGAACCAATATGATCTCGCCGGCTCAATGCCGTGCTGCACGGGGCTTGATCGATTGGCCTGCATCCAAGCTATCCCGTCGCTCAGGCGTCAAAACCTATGACATTCGCCAATTCGAGCGTGGCTCTACCAAGCTTCGGGAACGTGAGAATGCTGCGGTTCGCTCAGTGCTAGAGGATGCAGGGATCGAGTTTATCGATGGCAATGGTGGTGGTGCTGGGGTTCGGTTCCGCGCGCCGAACAACGATGCTCAGACTTCTCAGATGAGCAGCTAAACACCCTGGCGGTCTTTTAGCTGCCGAATCTTTTCCTGAGAGAAACATCGTAGACCATGCACAGCGCCATGCCATCTTGTCGCAGACAGATGGGTTGGGAGATGACGAATGACGCCTCAGCATCGCGAGGGCCAGGCGGCGCACGACGAAGGTAAGGATAGACGCGGCAATCCCTACGATGTGAACTCAAATGAATGGATGGACTGGATGGATGGCTTCGATCAAGCCGCCACCGAGGCTGAGCTTAAGCGGAATTCCAAGATTGTAGACACGGCAGCAGAGAGCGTGGAAACGCTGACTGTCTATCGTTCCTCCAACGGCGATGACTGGATGGTGGAGCGTAGCCAATCGGGTGCCATCACAGCCGTCCTCCATCGCGCCAACCTTTCGTCAGGAGGCACACAAACGCGCATGACTGTGGAAGAGTTTTTCGAGCGAGGTAGCAGCGGCCCGGAAATGGCGGCTGTGCGATCAGCGATAGAGGGGTAGTGGCTCGATCCTCTTTCTCACCGCGGGAGAGCCTGCACCGCCCCACCGCGTTCTTGCTCCTTTCTTAAACTCCGCCAAAAAGCATCGGGCTGTGCCCGGCCGAGTAAAAAGCCTTGAAGATGGTCGCAGTTCTGACGCTGCAGCTCAGTAAGCTGTTGTGCCGTCTCAACCCCCTCGGCAGTCGTCGACAAGCCATAGGCTTCGCAAAGCGTAATGATCGAGCGTATGACACTGGTGGATTTGCTCGTCTCATTGATTCCCGACACGAAACTGCGGTCGATCTTGATACGGGTAAGGGGTAGCTCCTTCACCATGCGCAGCGACGAGAAGCCAGTCCCAAAATCATCGAGCGCAATTCCAACACCCAAGTCGCGCAGCTCGGACAGGATCTCATTTGCCAGGGTAGGATCCGCTAAGACGGCGGTTTCAGTGACTTCCAGTTCCAACCGACACGCTGGCAAACGCGTTGCAGCCAATGTCGCCTTGACAACTTCTACAAAACCCCGGTCCCGCAACTGCATGGCCGACACATTAACGGCAACGACGAGCTCGGTAGGCCAAGAGGAGGCGTCGCGGCAAGCGGTCCGAAGGACCCAGGCGCCGAGTTCCGGCATGAGACCAAGCTCTTCCGCCAGCGGGATGAAGTGTGCGGGCGACACCTGCTTGCCGGTTTGGTCCTGCCATCGCAATAGGGCCTCATATCCGACGACAACCAGCGTGCGCGCATCGACGACTGGCTGATAGTGAAGCTCGAAGTCGTGCAGCTTCAGGGCTTGGCGAAGCTTTAACTCCATGACCCCACGCGAGAGCGCCTGGGCATTCATGCTGGGGTCGTAGATCTCAAACCGCCCTCGCCCATTCTGTTTGGCGGCATAAAGAGCAAGATCCGAATTTCGCAGGAGTTCTGCTGCCTCGCAGCCGTGGATCGGCGCGTGCGCCACCCCGACGCTGGTTCCAACGACTACGATGGCGTTGCGAACAGAAATGGGTTCGGACAGCGTCTGGACAATCCGGCAACTCAGTTCTGACGCATCCTCAATGGTCGGTGAGCCAAACTGCAAAACAGCGAACTCGTCACCGCCCAAGCGGGCAGCAATGCTGCCAATCGGGATGACGGCCTGGAGGCGTTCACCGATCGTGCGCAGAACCTGATCCCCAACGGCATGACCGAAAGCATCATTGACGGGTTTGAACCGATCGAGGTCGATGTAGTGGACCGCTAACCGCGCACCGTAAATCAGCTGCGGTACTTCATCATCGAGGCGCTCGAGGAATTTGGATCGATTGAACAGGCCTGTCAGGGCATCGTGCCCTGCTTGATGGGCAAGCTGAAGCTCGGTCTCCCGTTGGGCTGTCAAATCGCGGGTAATTTTCGTGAAGCCAATAAGACCTCCGTTCTCATCGTGGATCGCGTCGATCACGACATTCGCCCAGAACTTGGTTCCGTCCTTCCGTAATCGCCAGCCATCTTCAGTAAATCGGCCGTGGTCGCGGGCATGCTGCAGGTTCAGCTCAGGGATGGATCTGAGGCGCTCCTTTTCTGAGTAAAATACAGCGAAGCTACGGCCCACAATCTCATCGGCGTCGTAACCCTTGGCTAGCCGAGCCCCCCTGTTCCAGCTTTGAACCACACCGTTCGGATCAAGCATGTAGATCGCATAATCGGTCACAGCTTCAACCATGAGACGATACATGTGATCGTTGATGGGTAGGTTCGTCACGGTCAGTCTCCGATTTGCTTCCAGAGCTAGCACGTGTTCGTGACCGGTCGGTTTATATCGTCTACAAACTTCGCCGATCGCGTCGAACTCACTTCTGCGATCGCGATCCGCTGCGAAGTCCTTGCGAGCCAAGCGCTCGGATGGGGCCGAATGCTTGGGCGTGTAGTCCAACGTAATCTCCTTGCACCTGTCACGCCCAGGCCGCGCCTAAAGAACCGCAACGTCCCGGAACTCACTCTAGCCAACATGAAGGCTGACGCCGTCTTGATGGCGCGTCCTCTCCATATAGGTCGGGTACCGGTCCATCGTCGAGGAGGCCAGCATCAGCCCGGCCCCCTGTTTAGCCTTTCGTTTTGGGATCGTCATGACATAGCCATAGCCAAAGGCTCAGGGCTCGTTCATGGTCTCACAAATCCGCTAGCGACCGATCAGGTCTGGGCGGCCCTCCCGCTCGTCCGCACATTGTCGCCCTCGCCGAGCGCCGAGGGCGCTTGTAAGCTGCAAGCGACCCCGGATCAGCTCGGGTTTGGTATCCAAAACGGTAGAGGCGTCTACGAACCGTCGGAGCGCAAAGCGGCTTGAAGTCCCCTCCCCTTCCAGAATCTCCATCCATCAAAAACATGCCTTGCGATGCATGTTAACTTTTGGACATGGTCACAATCGTTCGTTTCTGGCCATGGCGCGAGAAGCGATGACGCCCGCTGTTGGCCTTTGTCATCGCGTACGCCGTGGGTTTTATGATATCATGGACATATGGCACACACATGCTCATGTTCCTACAATGCCATTAACGCGGCAATGTCATCTTATCTCACTCTGAGAACAAACGTAATGTCAAAGACTGATTTTGTAACCGATGTGCGCGTTGGCCCAAACGGCAGATTGGTCCTTCCTCTTCCTGTGCGAAAAGCCATGGGATTGTCTGGGGATGCGCGGGTGATCTTGACCGTTGAGGGCGACGAGGTTCGCCTTTCCCCGATCAAGCATGTGGTTTCCCGCTTGCAGGGTTTATACCGAGACAATGCCACCAAAGATGCTGATTCAGATGCATTCCTTGTGGAGCGGCGCTCAGACGATGGCCTCTCACGTTGAGCGCACTTGTCGTCTTTGACACGTCGGCCGTGATTGCTCTTCTGCGCGACGAGCCTGGAGCTGACAAGGTGGCGTCGTTGGTGGGCCAGGCGGCTATATCAGCGGTCAATCTGCAGGAACTCGTCAAAAGCCTGCTTCTGCGCGGGCTGGCCTTGCCCATTATCGAGGAGATCGTCTCGGACCTGCGTATGGAGATCCATGACCACGATCGAGACGCGGCCTTTGCCGCAGCGACACTGGTCGAGGCGACCAAGACTTATGGCAGCGGCTTGGGCGACCGGTCCTGCATGGCGCTCGCGATTAAACTCGGGGTGCCCGCCCTCACCACTGACAAGGCATGGACTCAAATTCGCGTAGAGGGCCTTCGCGTAGAAACGGCTCGATAGATGGTTTGCAGCATCAACATCTGACACATCGAGTCTATTGCTTCAGATCAATAAAAATAATTCTATCCAGAAAAATACTGATGATCCGGCTGTTAATTTATATATATTTCCCCCTTTTTTTATTATAAATTACATTTCAATAACGAGCGCTGATCAGAACCGATGCGCTCAATCGCGCATGCCGATGGAGATTATTCCCTCAAGGCTGATTGACGAGCTTGTTCCAGGTTCTGCAACAGTGGGCGACGATGTCGTCGTAGTCGTTGAAGACGCGGTTGGAGAGCCAGTTGTCGAATAGGAACTGCCAGACGTTCTCGACCGGGTTCAGTTCGGGCTCTTGCGGCAGCAGGAAGAGCAGCGTGCTATTGGCGGGCACGACGAGCTTGGGCATCCTTATGCCAAGACGACGCTGCATCTCATGCAACGCGATGTCATCCCTGCTGTCGACCAGGTTTCGCAGGAACTTGGCCTCCGCTTCGATGCGACCTGAGCGGTGGTCCCGCCCACCGGCAGCGGATCGCTCCGGCCAACCCGATCCTGCGAACGCCAGCGCACCGCTGTTGCGATCGCGATTCCAAACCACTCGGCCGTCGCATGGGTCGAGGCGCCATCGCACATCGCCCGCAAAACTCGGTGCCGAAGATCAATCGACAGTGCTCTTGCCATCCCTGCTTCCTGCCAAGGAGCGATTAGAATCACGGATCAATTCGCGACTCTACCCGCCAGGA